>JAOZLS010000349.1:0-3071 GCA_029934705.1 Bacteroidales bacterium
AAAACAGGCAGAAAAGAAACGTTTTAAATTCATAATTATAAAAGCATTTTAGTATTAATACAACAATTCAATTGTATTAATATCAAATCTCAAAAGATTCAGTTAAAACTTAACTGAATCTTTTTTTTGAAAAAAAAACAAAAAACAAGCAACCTTTTCGTCTTTTATTATCATTTTTGTAATATTATTTATTAATTCTTAAAAATATAATATGAGAAAAATTTATTTATTATCAGTATTAATCTTTATTGCAAGTTTTGCATTTGGGCAAAAAAGCTTACAATACAACAAACAGGGGATAGCCCCAACTCAGCAAGAGTTTTTAAAAATAACAAACCAAAACAATGCAACCAAAGACGTTATTTGGTCTGATGATTTTGAAGACGGAGATATTACGGACTGGACACAGTATGATGAAGACGGAGATGATCAAATGTGGACAGTTTTTGATAACTCAGGTAGTGGAGGAACATTAGTAGCAACTTCTGCTTCTTGGGCAGGATCTGCTTTAACACCAGAAAACTGGTTAGTTTCTCCTGCAATTATTTTGCCAACTGGTGCTGTTTTTGTAGATTATAATGCTTATGCACAAGATCAAGCTTGGCCAGAAGAGCATTATAAACTTTTAGTATCTACAACAGGTAATGCAGTTGCAGATTTTACAACTATTTTACATGAAGTGACTATTGGTGCAGGGAATAACGAAGAAACTATTTCTCTTGCAGCTTATGCAGGACAAACAATTTATTTAGCATGGGTGCATTATGATTGCACAGATATGTATAGACTTAACTTAGACGACATTTCTGTTTATTCAAGCATTGTTATGGACTTAGCTATTGATAACGTGCTTTCTCCTTCAAATGCAAGTAGCTGCACACTTACTGCAACAGAAGACGTAACTGTAAACATCGCTAATGTTGGAGGACTTGACGCTACAGGTTTTGAAGTATCTTATGCTATTGATGGAGGAACTCCAGTAGTAGAAACTTATGCAGGAACAATTGCTTCTGGTGCAAGTGTAGAATACACTTTTACTACAAAAGCGGACTTATCAGGACTTGCTTATTATAACATGAACTTTGAAGTTACTATTGCTGACGATGTTACTGCAAGTAATAACACAGCAGAACTTGAAGTAAGAAACACAGATGGAGAACTTGTTGTTAGAGCATGGACAGACGGGGACGGAGGACAAGAATGGTCTTTAACAAACGAAGCAAGTGAAATTGTTGCTTACCACGGTGCATACCAATGGACTATTCTTGAAGAAACTTCTGTATGTATATTAGACGACGATTGTTATACTTTTGCTTTTACAGGATTTGATGAAACTGGATGGGTTGAATTAGTTTATAATAGTGCAACTGTTGCTGGTGGCGAAACTCCAGGAAACACAACAGGTGGAGTAACTTGGTTTGGTATTGGTAGTGCATGTGCTTCAGTAGATGCAGCATTAACAATGCTAACAACACCCGCTTATGCACAACCAGGAAGCATAGATATTACAGGACAAATGCAAAATGTAGGTGCTGATAATATTACTTCTTTTGATCTAACTTATAACATTGACGGTGGAACAGAAAGTGCTGTTTACAGTGTAACAGGTGTAGATATTGCAAGTGGAGCAACTTATGACTTTACTCACGATGTAGCTTACAATTTTGATACAGAAGACACATACACTATAAATGTAACAATTGCAAATGTAAACGCAGACGAAGACGCTAATGTTGCTAACAATACTGCAAGTAAAAGTATCACTGTTACTACTGCACAAGTTCAACGAATGGTTGTTTTAGAGCAATTTACAACTGAAAACTGTGGCTATTGCCCAGGTGTTCTAGGTATTATAGAAGCTCATTTAGATGTTAACCCAAATTTTATTATAATGTCTCATCATGCAGGATATGGAACAGACTGGCTTACAATTGACGAAAATGTAGCACACGAAGAATTTTATAATGGAAGTATATTTGCACCTGCAGGTATGTTTGACAGACATTATAATGGACTTGATAATGACAGTGACGGAAATACTGATCCTGGACCAGTATTTTGGGATGGAGCGACTTACGGTACTGATATGATTGACGAAAGAAGTGAAATACCTGCTTTTGTTACTGTAAATATTAATGGTACAAATGTAGATGGTGAATTAACCCTAACAGTATCTGGAGACTTTTTAGCTGAATATAGCCAAACAATTGGTGTTTCATTATGGATAACTGAAGATGGTATTACAACAGAAAATCAATCTGGTGCTAGTGGAACTTGGACTCACCGATTTACAACTAGAGATGCTATTTCTGCAAGGCTTGGTGATGAAATTGAATCGGTAACAGGTTCTGGCGATTCATATTCTCAGGAATATACTTTTACAGTTGACCCTTCTTGGGATATAGATCAGTTATACCTTGTTGCCATGGTTAATAACATGGATGATGCAGATGTAAACAATCGTGAAATACAAAATGCGGTACAAGTTAAACTTTCTGATTTACAAGAAGCTAATTCAATTTCAAATATTAATACTGACATAAACATTTATCCTAACCCAGCAAAAGATGTATTAAATATATATAATGCAGAAAATGCTAATATTTCAATTTTTGATATAGTTGGTAAATTAGTTATTTCAGAAAATAATATAAGTGCAACACAATCAATCAATATCTCAAATTTAACTAAAGGAACTTATTTTGTAACAATAAACAGAAATAATTCTGTTGAAACACAAAAAATAGTTATTTCTAAATAATTTAATAATCAAAAAAAAGTTGCTTACTTTGGTGAGCAACTTTTTAATTAAATTCTAAAAAAATATAATTATGAGACGAATTTTACTATCAATTACAGTATTATTATTTTTTATAAGTAGCTCTTTTGCTCAAATATCAATGGTTGATGGCAACGGAGATACTATTGAGGACGAAGCTGTTTATACTTTTGACAACACAGGAAAACTAGCAAACTTAAATGTATTCGTTACTAATAATGGCTCATCTACTATAGATGTTAACTTAATAGCAGAAACAGTTACTGGTACAGATGGTTCAGATATGGAGTTC
>JAOZLS010000349.1:3081-4530 GCA_029934705.1 Bacteroidales bacterium
ACTGAATATGGACCTATTACTATTGAAGCAGGTGCTTCAACAAATCAGGGAGAAGTTCACTTCCATAATCACGATTCTGAAAACGACCTTATTACTTATGTTTTGAAAATTTATGAAAACGGAAATGAGGACAATTCTATAACTTTTTCATATATATACGATGCAAGTTTTGTTGGTGTAAATAATATCTCTGAAAATGAAATCTCAATTTATCCAAACCCCGCAAAAAACACAATGAATATTTCTAATAATAATTACGATGAAATTATTTTTTCTAATATTTCAGGACAAATAGTAAAACGAATTACAAACTCACAAACTACTATTTCAACTTCTGAATTTTCAAACGGAATTTATTTTTACCAAGTAGTAAAAAATAATGCAGTTATTAAAACTGATAAAATTATTGTAAGAAAATAAGATAAATTACAAACAAAACCTTCCGTCGTTTTTCAAAACCCGGAAGCGTTTTTTTCTTTTCTTTCTACATTTTAAACGCAAGAAGGTCTTAAGGACGCTTCTTGGTTTTTTGAAAAACCCTTCTGGCGTTTTTCAAACCCAGAAGCGTTTAAAAACCGAAACATTTAATTCTTAAATTTAACCTAATCAATAATAAAATCATCAATACCAGTATAGTCATCGGTGCTTTTATGGCAATATTTAAAATTTTCTTTATCATCAAACCACAAAAGCACTTGTTCTCGCTCCAACTTTGTTACTTTATCTGACAGCACAGATAAATACGAAGTCCACGGATATTCAATTGTATGCTCAACAAATCCATGTTTAACAGGATTGTTATTTATATAGCGAACTAATTCTTTCATATACCGCTCGTTATCAACAAGTTTTCGATTGAAACTTTTTTCAAATAAATTTCCGTTTCTTTTACAACTTTTATTATATGCTTTTGCGTAAGCATCAAATAAATGTCCGAATAGCCTATACGGAACAGGCTTTTTCAAGTCTGTAATTTTATGTTCTTCATAATTTTTATCAGGAAAAAAGGTTTGCCATTTTTTATCAGCATCTTTTGCAGTTTTATTGTCTGGGTTTAAATATCCAATTTCGTCTTCGTCTTTTATTCGAACTAAAAAATGAAAATGATTTGGCATTAAACACCACGCAAAAGTATTGGCTACAGGATTAATATAAGCATCATATAAATTTAAAAAATGTAAGTAATTATCATTTGTCCTAAAAATATTTAAAGAGCCAACTCCTTTATTATAGATATGATAAAACTTCCCATATTCTAAATTTTCCTGCTTCATTATATTGTTTTTTTGTTTTTATGAAACCTTCCGGCGTTTTCAAAACCTTCCGGCGTTTTTTCAACCCGGAAGCGTTTTTTTTATTCTCTTTCTTCTACATTCTAAACGCAAGAAGGTCTTGAGGTCGCTTCTTGGGTTGTTCCTTTCTTCTACATTTTAAACGCAAGAAGGTCTT
>JAOZLS010000350.1 GCA_029934705.1 Bacteroidales bacterium
AATGATTTTTAAAAATATAAAAGCTGCTGGAGCGGCAAATGTAACACTATCAAAACGATCAAATACGCCACCGTGACCTGGTAATAAGTTTCCCGAATCTTTAACCTTAGCTCTTCTTTTTAATAGCGATTCCGAAAGGTCACCGTAAGTTCCAAAAACGGCAATTATTACAGCCAAAAGAATCCAATTAAATGAGCTTAGCTCTGTTATATATATTGATATTATAAAAGCCGTAAGCATCGAGAATGCAATTCCTCCAAATACACCCTCCCAAGTTTTTTTAGGCGAAATTCGTTCAATAAGTTTATGTTTTCCTATTAGTGAACCTACAATATATGCACCAGTATCGCTAGCCCAAAGTATTGCAAAAAAAGGCAATAATATTTTATGCGAAAACACATTATTAGTTACATCGGGTGCCGATATGTAATTAAGTACCGAAAAAGGCATTGTTATATATACTATTCCAAAAAAAGTAAAAGATAAACTTGTAAATGGATGCTCACTTTTACTATATATTTCTATAATAAAACTTATTATTATCAATGGAATAATAAGTATAAGAATGCTTTGCGAAACAATATTATTTGCTGCCAAAAAAGATAATCCAAATACTATTGAACCAATAAGTACTCCATACCTTTTTTGAGGTGTAAAACCTCCCTTTTCAACCAACGTATAAAATTCGGTTAAAACTAGTGCATTTACAATTAAAAATAATATTCCAAATAAATACTTATTAATAGTAATACTGGCAATTATTAATATTACGAAAAAAAATGCTGTTATTGCTCTAATTAAAAAATTGCTTTTTACTTTATTTGGCATCCTTAATTATTTTAATTGCTTTATCATAATCTTCTTTTGTTACAAAGAGTTCGACTTCTCCCAATAAAAAAACACTATCTTTATCGTTTATTATTACTGATTGTATTTTCGCCGATTTTAAAATATGTTTGAAATATGTGGCATTTCCAATTGTTGAAAATCCTTTTAATTTTACCCATTCATAATTTAGCACAATTAGCTCATCTGCTCTTTTTTTGTTTGAATTCTCTACAAATAAAACAAAATTTTCATCATTATTTATTATAAGAGTTTTAATATTTTCTGGTATTAAAGCTTTTTCTTTTTTCTCCGTTTCAGACAGGCTTGTATTTTCATATACTTTTGCCCAGCCGTCTAGTTGTTCAATTATTTTTTTTGCATTTTCAACATCTTCGTTCTTAACACAAATATTAATTATTTTAAGATGAAATTCTGAATTTTGCTCTTTTGTTATAATTGTTGCAATATTATTATTTTCAAGAATTGTATAAATACTTAAAGCATGTCTTAATTTTCGTGCTTTAAAAATATTTTGCCAATCTTTAGATATTTCTTCTGAAACAAATTCTTTAACTTCGCTTAATTTTTCATTTTTAACATACAATTCATAATTTTCTAATGGAAAACGTGAATCTTGTCTTGTTTTCATTTCAACTTCTATACCCTTTTCTATCAATAATTTCTGAAAAAGTAGCATAGGTTTTTTCTCAACAAAAGAATTCACTTTTGCAAAACCATTAAATTCATCGATAAGAGATTTTGCTTTTTTCTCAAATTCTTCTTTTACATATAAATCAATTTCACCAAAAAAGAACAAACTATCTTTTTCATTTACAATTACGGCCTCTATATCATTTTGTTTTAAAATGTCAACTCGTAATTCGGCTTGATGAATTTTATTAAACGATTGAATTTTTATCCAGTCTTTCATATATATAGTCTTTGGCAATGTTTATAAAAAATCTATTTCTTTTCTTCTTTTTTAACTTCGGAGTCAATAACTACTTTCTCTTTTTTATCTTTCTTATTTTTCTCATTCTCTAATTTCTCTTTTTCAGTTGCTGCCTTTTTTTTCTCTTCTCTTATCTTTAATCTTTCAATATTCTTTTTTCTAAGAAGTGCAACTTCTGCTTCATACTCATCATCAAATTCTCTATCGCCTAATATACGAATTAAGTCTTCAGTAAACAAGACTTCGTTAGTTAATAACAACTCTGCAAGCTCAACAAGTTTGTCCTTATTTTCAAGAATAATAACTTTTGCTCTTTTATATTGAATATCAATAAGCTCTTTTACTTCGCTATCAATTAACTCACTTGTTTTTTCACTATATGGTTTCTGAAAAGTATATTCTGATTTTCCAGATGAATCATAATAACTTATATTTCCAATTTTATCACTCATTCCCAAATATGCAATCATAGAATAAGCTTGTTTTGATACTTTTTCAAGGTCGTTTAACGCTCCACTTGAAATTCGACTAAAGTTAATTTCTTCTGAAGCTCTTCCTCCTAATGTTGCACACATTTCGTCAAGCAATTGCTCTTTTGTTGTAATTTGTCTTTCGTGTGGCTGATACCAAGCTGCACCTAAAGCTTGTCCTCGTGGCACAATTGTAACTTTTATTAACGGATGTGCATGTTCAAGCATCCAACTGACCGTTGCATGTCCTGCTTCATGATATGCAATAGTTTTCTTTTCTGATTTAGTAATAATTTTATTCTTTTTTTCAAGTCCACCAACTATTCTATCAACTGCATCTAAAAAATCTTGATGTTCGACATGCTTTTTTTCATGGCGTGCTGCTATAAGTGCAGCTTCATTACAAACATTAGCTATATCGGCACCTGAAAAACCCGGAGTTTGTTTTGCTAATTTTGCAATATCAAATCCCTCTCCAATTTTAATAGGTTTTAAATGAACTTTAAATATCTCTTCTCTTTCGTTAAGGTCTGGTAAATCAACATTAATTTGTCTATCAAAACGTCCTGCTCTTAAAAGTGCTGGATCAAGAACATCCGAACGGTTTGTTGCAGCCAATATAATTACTCCAGTATTAGTATCAAAACCATCCATCTCTGTAAGCAATTGGTTTAAAGTACTTTCTCTTTCATCATTAGAATTCATATTCATTCCTCTGCTCCTAGCTCTTCCTACTGCATCAATTTCATCAATAAAAATAATACATGGGGCTTTTGCTTTTGCTTGTGCAAATAAATCGCGTACTCTTGATGCACCTACTCCAACAAACATTTCAACAAAATCTGAACCTGCTATTGAAAAGAATGGTACATTTGCTTCTCCTGCAACGGCTTTTGCCAAAAGAGTTTTTCCTGTACCAGGAGGTCCTATTAGTAAAGCACCTTTTGGGATTTTGCCTCCTAAAGCTGTATATTTATCGGGTTTTTTTAAGAAATCAACTATTTCTTGTACTTCAATTTTAGCTTCTTCTAAACCTGCAACATTTGTAAAATCAATTTTAACTTTTGAATCACCATTCTCAAATAGTTTAGCTTTAGATTTGCCTATACTAAAAATACCGCCACCACCACCAGCAGCTCCTCCCATTCTTTTAAAAATAAAAACCCAAATTAAAACAATTATTCCTAGTGGTAAAACCCAACTAAGAATTTCTTGCATAAAATCTGTTCTTTTATCAAACTTCATGGGAATCATATTGTGAGATTCTTTACTACCATTTATTTCGGCCATTTTTTTTGAAAACTCATCAATAGAGCCTATTCCAAAATAATAATCAGCAGGGCTAGCACCTGCAAAATTTTCAGTAGATTTTGTCCTGTCAGAATATTCTGGTTTCCCTTTGCTATCATTCTTAAGAAAAATCTCAACTTTTTCTTTATTAACAATTACAAGTCTTTCAACATCATCGCCTTTAACCATTTCTGATTCAAACCTTAGTTGCGATACTTCAACTGCACCATCTTGCATAGTTGCAAATTGCAGGATTAAAAAACCTACAGCTATTGCAACAAATATCCAAATTGTATTTTTATTAGTGCCTTTTGGATCACCTTTTTTAGATGATTGAAAAAAACCTTTTTGGTTTTTTTTAGGGTCTTTATTATTATCAGCCATTTTTATTTATTTATACTATTTTTGAATAAATTGCTTCATGTTTTTCAACTTTGGTATCGGCCCAAAGTTTTTCTAAAGCATAAAACTCTCGTGCATCTTCCTGAAAAACATGCACTACTATATCGGTAAAATCAAGTAAAACCCAATCAGAGTTCTCTTTTCCTTCTACATGAACTGGTTTTTCTTTTGCTTGTTTAAAAGCAAACTCTTGAATAGAATCTGCAATTGATTCCACCTGTCTGTGAGACTGTGCATCGCAAATAACGAAATAATCACATATTGACGATTCCATTCCTTCAAAATCCATACTAATTATATTATTTCCTCTTTTTTCTTTTATTCCTTCAATTACTGCATTCAGTAATGCTATATTTTTACTCATATATTTTTTTAATTATTTATTTCAGTTTACAAAAGTAACTAATTTTTATGTTTTAAAATATTTCTTTTTCTAAAAAAACAATAAATTTAATATAAAAGGTGAAAACATCACGTTTTACAATAAAAAAAACATCAATTTAACGACAAACTTTTTTCTGCCTCAGACCTCGTATGTTTGCATAATAAGAAAATAGTTATATTTTTTTATCTTTGA
>JAOZLS010000351.1 GCA_029934705.1 Bacteroidales bacterium
ACATTTTCATCCTTTAACGAAAATGGATTATCAAATGGAAGAGGCGAATGCTCAGAAAAACCAAGGGCAGTAAAACCAAGCTCTATTGCTTCTTTTACATAATCATCTGGAGGATAGGCTCCATCAGAGAAGTTGCTGTGTTGGTGAAAATTGAAGTTTATCATTGAATGATGAATTTTGCACAAAAATAGCTAATAAATGCTTTAAAATAATTATCAATATATCAAGTCATTTACTCATTTAATATAGGACTACAACGCTAGCAGAATAATAGAAACCCATCAACTAGCTAGATACTGTGTTTATACTTATCATTCTACTATTTTTCTACGAAATCGAGTTGGTGTTATTCCTGTAACATTTTTAAATGCTGTATAGAATGAAGACCGAGAATTAAAGCCTGATTGATGTGCAATACCTTCAATGGAAAACTTAGAGTATTTAGCATTTTCCAACAAACACTTCGCTTCCTCAATCCTATAATGGTTGATATAATTATAAAAATTATCGTTTAGATTTTCGTTTATAACCTTTGAGATTTGCTTTCTCGAGAATGAAACCTCAGTTGCAACATCAGTTATTTTTAAATCTGGATTCAAAAACAATTTCTTTGTTTGCATAATATTCTCAAGCATATTAATAATTCCTTCTTTTTCTTCTTCCGACAGTCGCGGAGTAACATACTTATTATTAGTACACTTTTTTGTAATTACATAAGTTTGTTGGTGTATCTCATTATGGTTCTGATTAACTGAGATGGGTTCTCCCTTAACAATATAATTTATTTCGGAGTCAACAATTTCTTTATAAATATCAATTTGTTGCAATCCTGCAAAACCCAAAAATGCAGTAATTACTATCATTGCAATATTATAATAAATTCGGATTTTAATATCATCTACAGAATCAGTCTGTAGCAGGGTATTGTTTATCAACAATAGAGAAAAGAAAAGCACAATACACCATATCAACCAGTTGAGCTTTTTCTGTTGAAGGTTTGAGAAAACTTCTTTAATATAATTTTTATGGCAAAGGATTTCTTTTCTAATCAGATAGCTATAAATTAAAATTTGAAGAACAAAAACCACATAATTCCAAAAAAAATAGATATAAGTTGTAAACTCTAATATCTGAGCACTACCTATTTCTGTAAATCCATAAATAATAAACCATTTCGATTGTTGAGGAGTTAGCAGAACAAAAACTGATGAATTTATCAGAAAAAGTAGGGCAGATGGAATGAAATGAAGTAGATGTCTCCTACCGAAAGAAAAATCTTGATTAGTTAATGATTTGACATATAAATAAAAAAGTGGACAAAGAGCCAATACTGATGGAACGAAAATATGATACAAAAAAATAGCAGCCTGATAATTTCCCAAATAATACATGCCCAGTGTTAGATAATAAAACCAGGCATTCAGAAAAAAAATTGCAAGCATTTTTTTTGAAGTGGATTTTGAATATCCATAAAAAAACAATAAAAAAGCAAACAGCAAGAGTTGATAAATTCCAATAATTATTAAATACCTATCAATATTTTCCAGATACATTTATGTTATTTTATTCTACAAATATAATAATAATACATTATTCGGACACATATAACCACATGATAAACTAACTGATAATTAGGCAAAAAACTATTTTTTATTATTTCAGTCCATTATTCGGACAACATCAATTTGAACAAAAGCAAGTTGTTTTTTATATTTGATGATTTATAACCCATTAATTAAAAAAATTCACCAAAATGAAACATCAATTTCTATTATTTGCACAATCACTTTTCTTTTTAGGAATTACAATAAACAGTTCAAGCCAAACTACAATATGGTCAGAAGATTTCTCTACGTATATTGAAGGAACTGGTATTGACGGTACCGGTAATATCGGCGATTATCCTGCCAATGTTACAAAATGGACATTGGATGTTTCAGGTTGTACGTTATCAAACGCTGATGATTATATTAAAACAGATTACGAAAAATTGAAATCTCAAGATTTGGATGGACCTGCTGTTTGGCAAAGCGAAAGCATTGATTTATCAGCATACTCCAATGGAGCAACATTTAGTATAAAGCTTTACGAATATTCAAGCATGGAGCCGGATGATTATATTGATGTGCATTATCAACTTGATGGTGGCGATTTCATCCTGATTCCAAATTGGAAAGGGCATGGTTCAGATATTCATACCCTTATTGATGATTTTTCAAAAGACACGGTTGTTCAATCCGTAGGTACATGTAATAACTTGGTAATCAAAGTTACTTTTAATAACAATTCGAGTTATGAAGAATTTCAAATGGATGATATATTTGTTTATCCAAACATGGAATACGTTTCATCAACAACTACACAAAACACTAATAAAATAGCCCCTGAGAGAATAAACAATAATATCATAGCAATTGAAATTGAAACAACAGGCTCTGAAAACCCGGTGAGTATTACAAATTTTACTGTAAATGCAAATGGTTCAAGCACACCTGTTTCCACAAATATTGAAAATGCCAAAATATATTGCACAGGTACAAGCAACATTTTTGTAACGGACACCCAGTTTGGTTCAACCTATGCCTTGCCAACAACCACTAATTTTGATATTGCTGGCACACAGGAACTCTCGGAAGGCACAAATTACTTCTGGTTGACCTTTGACACGAAAACAGGCGCAACATTGGGTGAACTTATTGATGGCGAATACATTTCGTTTGTAATAGATGGCTCAACCGAAACACCAACAATAACTGCACCGGCTGGGAACAGAACTTTGTCAGCACCACTATCGGGCAATTACACCATAGGCGCAAAAAGCAATTACGCTTCATTTACTGCTGCTGCCAACGATTTGAACGATCTCGGCATCAGCGGTACGGTATCTTTTGCGGTGGCTTCGGGTACTTATACCGAGCAGGTTTTATTATCGGAAATTGCAGGCGCCTCTGCTACTGATACTGTTATCTTTCAATCAAATTCCGGTAGTCGTGCCGATGTGATACTTCAGTATGAACCAACAAGCAGTCAGGCAAATCACATCCTAAAATTTGATGGAGCCGATTACATTACTTTCCAAAACATGATATTAAAAAACACCGGTACATCTGCTTACGGAAGAGTGGTTGTTTTTGCAGGAGCAACCAATAACATAAATATAACAAGATGTAATATGAACGGTCGCGATTTTAACAATGAAAATAATGTTGATTACACTGTAATAACAGGAGAAGGCGGCACAAGCAATATGGCTTCCAATATTATTTTCGACAACGACACCATCCGCTATGGCAGCTATGGATTATATTTTAACGGGGGCGACAACGATAACCTTGAAACAGATATCAGAATAAGCAATTCTGTTTTTGAGGATTTTTATTATGCCGGTATCTTTCTTTATTATCAAGATTCAGTTGTTGTTCATAGCAACAAACTAACAGGCAAAGGTGTTTACGATTATGAATATGGGATGTTTCTCATGTATTGCTATGGTGGATATGAAATCACGGCTAATATGGTTTTCCTTAGTGCTGAGGTGGTTAATAGCGGTATTAGATTACTTGAATGTCATGCTTCGGCTACGCGCTATGCCCTTGTTGCCAACAACTATTTTAGCCAGGTATCAACAGGTGGCGCTTATGGTATTGATGTATCGGATTGCAGCTATCAAAAAATATATCATAATAGCATTAACATGCGTTCATCTGCAAAAAGTGGAGCAGGAGGGAAATCCTATCCTACAGTAGGTTGTTTTTTTGACTGTATGATGAATCCACTTTATGGGTATATTATGATGCTAAACAATATTGTAAAAAGTGCCGATAAGGTAATTATAATAACACAAAATGCAGTTAACCATGATTATATGCCGGGATGTGATATGAATGCCTTTTTTTACCAAGGGCCGAAATTTGGTGATTGTGGTGATATGGTGGTTGATAACCTGGCCGAATGGCAGGCAGCAAGCGGATTGGACGAGAATTCTGTTGTTGTAGATCCGGAGTTTCCTTCAGACCTGTTTCCCGATATTCAAAATGAAATTCTTTATGGAAGTGTTCCGGTAACAGATGATGTCGTGGTTGATATTTACGATTTCACAAGATTTGACCCTACTACCCCGGGTTCAGTTGAAGCAACTGGAAGTGGAGGGCAACATATTATTTGGACTGGTAATGAAGATGACAGTTGGAACAATCCCAATAACTGGGATCCGCCATTTGTGCCTGGAAAATATGATGATGTATGGATTCCGGTTAATACCAATAATAGATACCCTACTTTAAGGGTTAGTGGAGAATGTAATAATTTAATGGTTGATAATGATGCCCAATTAAATGTTGAAGACGAGCTAGAAGTAAACGGTAATCTCCAGAATATGGGCGAAATAAATACTGATTTTGCCGGTACACTGTCACTAACCGGCGATAAAAACACAAGCATTGAAATGAGTCCAGGCTCTTCACCAAATATCGAAGTTAATAAAGCTACCGGTTCTACTGAAGTGAA
>JAOZLS010000352.1 GCA_029934705.1 Bacteroidales bacterium
CTACGAGTTTCTATTTGTTTTTTAGCATATTTCAATATTCGTAATTTGTTTATAGAATTATTATTTTTTCGGTATAAATTTGATTTTCTGTTTGAATAGTTATAAAATAAGTTCCTTTTTTATTAATTGAAAATTGAAAATTATTAATTGGCAATTCGGGTTTTTGTATTATTTTCCCTGTTATATCGGTAATTTGAATATTTGTAATTTGAAGTTGTTTGTTTGATATTGTAAAAGTTCCTGTTGAGGGATTTGGGTATATATGAATTTTATTTTCAATGGAATTTATTGAAACATTATCTATAAAATCTATATTTAAGTTTGTTTGTGAATAATTAGTAACATCTTGTGCGTTACCACTAGTAAATGCTTCGTTTGTAAAAGTTATTTCCAAGTTCTCAATATCATCAATGTTTTGGTGATTTGTAGCATTCCCAACAAGATTAATTGTAGCTGTATAACTATTTTTTGCAATGATTTCAATACTAAGACCTTCTGGAATGTTATTTGAGGTATAATTTGTTATTTCACCATTTGAAGTTGTAAAAGATTCGTTTGTAAGTGTTAAATTTATCGTAGTTTCAAAAGAACCATCATTTGTTTCGGATTCAACAAAAGAATTACTATCCCAGTTTAACACTTTAGTTTCTTTTGCATAGATGTATGCAGATCCGCTACCTTCTCCATTTTCATTGTCCTTGTATGCACTAATAATAATGTCAGTGCCGTCAAAAGCAACCGACATTCCAAATTTAAAACCGTTTCCTTCGTCAGAAGGGATAATCTCTTGTATTTCGCTCCAGTTGTCTGGTGTTCCGTTGTTTTGGTATATATAAGTTGAACCCGAATTTATGTTATTATTTACAGTAGAAAAAGCTCCAACTATGGCGTAGTTGTCAGTAATACAGACAGATGAGCCTACTCCGTTGTATTCTGCAATATCGTTAGGAATAATTTTATAAGCCATTCCCCAGTTGTTATCTCCTCCAAAATTTTTGTTGTAAATATAAGCTGCTCCTGCATTTATTCCGTTTTCATTATTTCCAAAAGCCCCAATAATAAGGTTTTCGCCATTAATATCACATCTGAAAGCGAAAAGGTCTTGTGGAGCAGCATCAGGTTGTATTATTTCTTTAACTTCTCCCCAGTTATTGTCTCCACCTTCGTGCCGGTAGTAAAGGTATGCAGAACCAACCAATATTTCTCCACCAATTGCAGTAAAAGGACTTGAAACAACAGCATAATCTCCAGAAATAGTAACTTCATATCCAAAATTAAGAATTTCATCAATATTAGAAGGATACAATTTTTTTATTTGTTGCCAGCTACCTGGTTCTTCTGTTGTTTTTTCGAAGATATATGCAGTTCCTTTTGGATCTCCATTTAACAATTCGGTGTCAGCACTCACAATTAATAGGTTTTCATTTATTTCAATAGAAAAACCAAAATTAGCTTCTGCTGTTGCATCGTCTGCTGATATTTTTGCAACTTGTCCCCAATTGTCTGTTCCTCCTTCGTTTTTATAAAAAATGTAAACTACTCCTTGCTCGTTTTCTGTAATTTCGTCTTTGTGTGCACCTACTGCAATAAAATCGCCATCGATAGAAACTGCCCAACCAAATTCATCCTGAGCAGTTATGCCTTCTGCTGAGAGTTCTTTAATAAGTCCCCAGTTATTAATTCCGCCTTCATTTTTTTTATAAACGTGGACTACAGGATTGTTTTTTGAATAACCCCCACTGCCTACAACAGCATAATTATTTGATATTGCTACTTCATAACCATATTGGTCTCCTGCACTTCCGTTTAGGTCTGTTAATTTTTTTGTCTCTATAAAATCTTGCGAAAATAATAATGTTGTGTTAACAATAAATAGTAATGTAATAAAAATTGTTTTCATAAATTTAATGTTTTTTGTAAATTGGTTACCTAAATTCTGATTTGGTTGTTAATCTACCATGTTATTAAGTTTCTGTAAGATTTTGATAATGTTATGAGTGAAAAAATTATTGAATTATCAATTTTTTTGTAAAAATTTGATTTTTTGTTTTTATAGTTATAAAATAGATTCCTTTTTTATTAATTGAAAATTGAGAATTGTTAGTTGGTAATTCTGATTTTTGTATTATTTTTCCTGTAATGTCGGTAATTTCAATATTCGTAATTTGTAATTCGTTATTAAAGGTCAGCTTAAGATCTCCTGTGTCTAAGCTACCTTATTATTAAAATTCTCGCTCTAAATAATCATTCTCTGGTGTGCTAAAATGCTTGTAATGAGAGTTTCATTTGTTTATTTTTATAGAAGTGGGAGTATTTTCCTGAGAGTTTGTGTTTTCAGAGTCTTTTTTTTCTTGGTTTTCAAGAGTAATGATTAATTTTTCTAATACTTTTAATCTATTATTTTCATTTTGCAGGTATTTTTCAAATTCTTCAATTTCATTATTAAAAGTTAATGTATTCTCTTTGCACATAATTTTTTTGTTTTAATAGGTTACTATGTATAATCAGTGTTTTTATACGGTTTCTTTTTTTTGTTACAGGTGTATGTTATGATATTTTTAATTTTTATAAAAATAATGAGATACGCTTTTTTTACAAATATTAAGAGGGTACAAAGGGGGGGGGAGTATGAATATAAGGGGGTACAAAAAGGGGGCTTTTGTCTTTTTGTTACAGAAGATAAGGTTTTTAGCTTAAATTTTAGATATGAACGAAACTAAGTTTGTCTCGGTAGAAATATTAAGTTTTTTTCTTAACCTTTTTCTTGCTGTTTTTATTGTATTGGGACTTTTGAAGGTAATTGAAGCTATTTCTTTTGAGGATAAATTTAATCGAAAAAATGCACACAATTTTATTTCAGAAGGCGTTAAATTAGTGTATTTATTTGTTAGGTTCGAGTAAAAATCTTGATGAACTTCTTCAAATAATAGTTTAAATTCTTGCCAGTTAAAATCATTTTCTGAAATTTTATACTTTTGAATAAGACTGTTTATCTCAAGACTACTTTTTTTGTTAGCACTTTGCTTTATTTCATTAATATCTTTTAAAATATTAAGTATAATTGTATTATTTTTAACTAACATCATTGCTTTTGATGTTAATTCTCTTTTTTTTAAATCTAATTCGTCTTTTAGTTGGTTATTTTCTAAGTTTTGCTTTTCAATTTTTAAATTTTGAATTTGTTTTTCTTCACTCGAAATAATTAGCTTTTGCCTTGTGTTTTTATTTCTAAGAATGAGCGTATATATAACAATAGATATGATAATGAAAAATAATATTATACCAACAATAAAAAAGTTTTGACTTACTTGTTTTAGTTTATTTTCTTTTTCCAGAAGTTTAATTTTTTGTTTATCAATTTTTATTTCTTGTTCTTTCTTGTTTAGCTGATATTGATTTTCTATTTGTGTTATTTTATTATGACTTTTATTATTGAAGATACTGTCTGTTGTTGTTTTATATAATTTATGAAATTTATAAGCATTTTTATAATCATTTTTTTTTTCATAACTACTTGACAGAGTCGTGTAGGCATTCGCAATTTGTAGTAATGCTCCAATATCTTTTGCAATATTTAAACTTTTGTTGCTATATTTTATAGCTTTTGCGTAATCTTGTGTTTGTACAAGAACTTCTGCAATATTATTAAGAGTAATTGCTATGCTTTTTTTATCTTTAATGGTTTCTTTTATTTTTAATGAAAATCTAAAATATTGTAAAGCATCTGCATAGTTGGCTTGTTCAAAATATATTAAACCAATATTATTATAACTAACTCCAATGCCTACAGAGTCTTTTATTATTTTTCTGACAGTAAGAGATTTTTCATAAAATTCGAGAGCTTTGTTTAAGTCAGATTCATAAAATGCATTTCCAAGATTGTTGTATGTATTTGCAATTCCTATAGAATCATTTAGTAATATTTTGTATTTGATAGATCTTTTTAAATATTCTATAGATTTTTTATAATTACTTGTTTTTTGGTAAATAATTCCAATATTATTTAATATTAAAGAAAGATTTATTGTATCATTTAACTCTTCTGCAAGTATTAACGAAGAATTCAAAAATTCAATAGCTTGTGCATAGTCGCTTATAAAAAAATAAGTACGTCCTAATTTATTCTTCAAATTTATAGTTTGTTTTTTAGAAATAGTGGCTTTTATACTTTTTTTATAGTAAACAATTGCTAGTGTATAGTTTGATATTTTAATATATTCATCGGCTATGTTTTCAAAATGATTACTTTCGTTTTCCTTTGTAATACCCTCTATATTATGTAAAAGGCTATCGAGTTTTTGATTTTGAGAAAGTAATGTTATTGGTGAAAATAACAGTATTAAAAGATATATAATATATGATTTTTTAAAAAACATGTGTAAATTGAATTACTGAATAGTTGCTAAGTTTAGTGTTTTTAGTTTAAAAAT
>JAOZLS010000353.1 GCA_029934705.1 Bacteroidales bacterium
ATTAAAAGAAGCTCTAATGGCTTTGCAGGCAAAAATCCATGAAATTCATTTAGCACAACACCTTTAGGCGTAATATAGACATCGGCAGGAAAAACAAAACTCGCACGTAGCAAAGCATAAGTTAGGGAGTGAGGATTATTTTCTCCATTAGCTTTAAATTCCTGACCAAACAATTTGTACGTGCCTTGTATTGCAGCATCTATATTTATTGGATTATACTTTGTATTAAGAATTTCGGCAATTACCGGATTTTTAAATACAACTTCTGAAATTTTACTTAACTGATTGCCTTTTCTATAAAAATGGAAAAACATTGGTTTACCATTTTTCAGACTCAAATTATAAGCCTCTTCAGGCTTTAACCAATTTACAATTCCTGTTGTATCCAATTTCTGATTTTCTTTTTTTTCCGAAAGTTGCTTTGCAAAAGCTTTGGGAAACCGGTAATGATAATAACTTTCAAACTGCTGAAAATCTGAATTATAATTCACTCCTTCAGCAAAAAATATTAGAAGTGGCTCAATTTGCCTAACCGTCATAAAACCAGGTACAGGGTTAATGTTCCCCTTTACATCAATATAAGTAATTGTAGGAAAAGAGAATCTACCATTCATAATTAATTTAGCAAAATCGTGCTTTGGTTTTCGTCCAACACCTGGGTTTATATAAATTTTTCCCTTAAAAATAACAGTATCCATGGTTTCAGCATCAAATCTTACTGCGTAAAAGTTATTATTTATATAATTAGCTAAGGATTTATTAGAAAATGTTTCTTTCATCATTTTTTTACACCAGCCACACCAATCTGTATAAATATCAATCAGCATAGGTTTAGGTTGAATTTTATATAAGCTATCAGCTTGTTCGACAGTGTACCATTTTACGGGGCTAGTATCCACAGTACCTTGAGCATTAATTGATAAAAAACTTATTATAATAAATGATATTATTAGAAAAACTTGTTTCATTATTTAAATTTATTTAAAAACGACAAATATACTGCTTTTAATATTTAATTAAATAAAAAAAAATCTTAAATTATATTAAAGTTTATATATGTATAGTTATCAACTTTAACTCAATTACAATATAAAATTTAGTTAATAAATGCAACTAAAACGACAAATTATCAGTATAATATATATGCAAATATAAATAACATCTAATTTACACCTCTTTTTTGACGAATGGTTATTCTAATTTGTAACTTTTTTCGGAACTTTACTCAAAATTTAAAACAGTATTTACTAAATATATTAATTATGAAAACTACAAAATTACTATTCATATTTTTAACATCCATTTTTATTGGATTTAACGCAAACGCACAGCTTAGTGGCAATTATACTATTGACCAAAGTGGACAAGGAGATTACTTATCTTTTGTAGAAGCAATAGATGCTGTTAAAAACTCAGGAGTAACAACTGAGGTAACATTCTTAATTGAAGAAGGAATTTACAATGAACAAATAGATTTCACAGACATCAACCCTAGTTTTGATGTTTTTTTCGAACCTCTAATACCTGAAGGTCTTGTAGAAATTGAACACATGCCAACAGGGATGAATTACGTAATAAACTTTAGTAATTCGTCAAAAATTCATTTTTCAGACATAACAATAACCAACACTAATTCCGATGGTATGGGTAGTGGTATTGTTCTTGAATTTAGCGGAAGTAACAATATCAGTATAGATAATTGTCAACTTAATGGAGTTACCACAGATGAAATATCAACCAATTATGCTGTTGTGCATCATTTAGATACAGACGGAACAGCTAGTATCTCAAATATTGTTATTAATGATTGTAATATTAACGAAGGATCTGCAGGAATATACTGTCATGGTGCAATTGGTTATGGTGATTATTACAACTCATTCTCCAACAACACAATAACAAATTCTAATACAATTGCTATAAATTTAAGTTACCAAGAGCAAGTTAGTGTTATTGGTAATGTTATTTATGGCAAATCTGGGCTAGCAATTCAAACAGGGATTTCTCTAAATAATTGCCTAAGTCTTGAGTCAAAAATTGAAGCTAACGAAATTATACTAGATGGAGATTCAAATTTTGGAATTATAGTACAGAATTGTACCCCCAATATATTTATTACAAACAATATGATAAGTATAAATAATGGAGTATCAATAAGCGATGGTTTAAGTTTTAACAATAACACAGCTCTCCGTATTTACCATAATTCAATATATATGGGAGATATTCCTAATGCTACAAATATTAATATGAACACTTCTGTAACTACAGATGCGTATATATTAAACAATATATTACAAAACGATGGAACAACTGGCTCAGTAATAATGAATTTACCAGAACCTATCTCTATATGTGATCACAATTTATTTTTCTCTGGTTCGGGTGCCAACATAGGTATTAATGGGGGAAACACGTGGAATTCATTCTCGGACTGGCAAACGAATACAAGTTACGATGCATCATCAAATTATGCAGAACCAATGTTTGTTGATATAGAAGTTAACCTTCGCATATTAGAAGGTTCAGGTTCTTGGGCAGAAAGCAATGCTACAGAAATCGACCCTCCTATTGAAACTGATATTGACGAAAATGTTAGATGGGGTACAGCTGGATATACAGGAACAGGAACAAGCCCCGATGTTGGAGCAGATGAAGGAGATTTTGGAAATGGAATGATTGGTGTTTCTGGCGAAATACCTGATGGAACTGTCTGGGATAGAGACACTTTAGTTGTTGGTTCTATTTACCTTAATGCAGGAAGTACACTATACATAAACCCTGGAGTAACAGTAAGTTTTACTGAATATACCGATTTTTCTGTTTATGGAACAGTCTTAGCAATAGGAAACGAAACAGATAAAATATCTTTTACAGCAGACGATAGCGGTTTAGGCTGGGGAGGTATCAGGCATGAAGCTACAACAGATTTTCTTTCTATTTACCGCTTTTGCGAATTTGAATTTGCAAATAAAATGGAAGGAAACGGATCTGCATTCGAAATTATTTCAGACAGTCTGTTAATTGAAAACTGTTCATTTACAGACAATACTGGCATCAATGGTGGAGCGATAGCAATAAATAATAGTTCGCCTCATATTATTAACAACATTTTTTTTAATAATTATGCCGAAAATATAGGAGGAGCCATATTCATTAATGGTACAATGGGTAAAAACTCTAAAAATATTGATGACTTCCAACTTTACAATAATATAATAGAATATAATTCAACAAACAACGGAGGCGGAGCAATTGCATTTATGAATGTTCCGTCTATAGAAATTTGGAATAACACAATAATAAATAATTCAACTCAATATAATGGTAGAGAAATTATTGTTAAAAACTCAAATATTTCACTTTATAATAATATTATTTATAATAATATTGAAAATGATTCCACTATATACATAGAAGACGTAGCATCTAGCATCGATTTTTATAACTGCAATTTACCAAACGGATTTGATGCAAATAATATAATAAATGACGTTGGAGCTACAATTAACAATTATTCAAGCATTGCAGCTGATCCATTATTTGACAGTTCAAATGGTTATGATTATCAATTAAGCCCTGGTTCACAATGCATAGACGCTGGATTAAACCCAACAGAAATGCCTCCAGAAATAATGGATTTTGCAGGAAACCCTAGAATATCATGTGATATAATAGACATTGGAGCTTTTGAATATCAAGGTTGCCAAATAACAGCAGAAGCAGGATCAGACCAAATGCTTTGTGAAGATTATACACAAATGAACGCAACAGACCCAACACCAAATACTGGAACATGGACAACATCTTCGGGAGCAATTATTGAAGAACCTAATTCACCTACTTCTTTTATAACAAACCTTCCTCTAGGTGAAAGTACATTTACATGGACTGTTACGGATGGAACAAATTCTGTTTCGGATGAAGTAGAAATAACAAACAACACTGTATATGTAACTGCAGGTGATGACATAACAATGTTTTCAGAAGACTATGGTTCTGAATTTCCAAATATATTACTAACAGGTAATAATATTATTGCTGAAGAAACTGGATATTGGGAGCAAGTTAGTGGACCTTCGATAATAATATCAAATATAACAGAACCAACAATAACAATAGATGTACAATATGGAATTTCTGGTTTTGCATGGACTAAATCTAACGAATTTTGTACAAATTCCGACACAGTATTTATTTCGGCTGGCTACAGTATAGTTTCTGAGCCTGGTGATGGCACTCTAAATTGGGACAACCCTGAAGACTGGGATGTTGGTTATACTCCAGGTCCATCGGACTCGGTAACAATTTATAACTGTATTGCTCAAGTTGAAAATCATGAAGCACTTTGTGCATCGCTTGTTATAGGTAATAATTCAACTTTAAATCTTTCAGGAACTGCCAAAGCAAATGGTATTCTTAC
>JAOZLS010000354.1 GCA_029934705.1 Bacteroidales bacterium
GGACCTCTAAGGTCATGCGAAATAACTGCAAAAACATTATCTTTTACTTCATTTAACTTTTTTATTATTTTATAATTTTCAGACAAATGCAAGCTAGCTCTTGTTCTAGCAATAAGTTCAACTTTATCAATTGGTTTTCGTAAATAATCGACTGCTCCTGCTTCTAATGCTATTTGTAAATCACTAGAACTAAGCATTTTACCTGTCGCCATTATTATTGGTATATCTTTTATTGAGGGATCTTCCTTTATTTTTTTTATTGATTCTATACCATTCATTATTGGCATTTCCCAGTCCATAATAATTAAATCGGGCATTGTTGTTTTTGCTACTTGATAACCTGCTTCGCCATTAGTTGCAATTAGCATCTCGTAGTCATTGTCTTCAAAACAATTTATTACAGTTTCTATATTATTTGGCTCATCATCAACTACTAAAATTTTATAATTTTTCATTAGTCTAATTTTTGTAATATTTATCTATTATTATAGAAAACAAATATAGTTTAAATATTTAACATTTTTTGATACAACTCATCATTTGCATTAAAAACGGCTTGTTTGGTTTTACTTATCCAGGTTTCTATATTTTCGGAGTTTTCATAATCTACATTTTTCAACACTTTTAATATTTTTGAAGCCTCGTAAATATTTATTTCTTTTAATATATTTATTACATTTAATATTATTTTTTCTTCTTTTGATGTTAGTTTGTTAGAAGAAGGTATTGCTTTTTCATTTTTGGAAGACAAAATTATTTTACTTGAGCGTGGTAGGGTAAAAATAATTTCAAAGCCTTTGCCTGTATCCGATTCAATATTTATTATTCCATTATGTGCTTCAACTGCAATTTTACAAAATGTTAGACCAATACCTGTTGATTTCACATTTCCTGATTTTTTTGCAGATACTTGTTTATATTGGTCAAATATTGTTGATATATGTTCTTTTGGAATTCCCTCGCCATTATCTTTTACTGATATTTGTATGTAATCGCTACCAAGTTCTGTTGTTTTTATTGTAATTTCTCCGTTTTGTGGCGAAAATTTTATTGCATTTGTAAATATATTTACAAAAATACGTTTTACTATTTCAGCATCAACTAAAAGAGTATAACTTGAATTTATTTGTTTAATAATACTGATATTCTTTTGTTGTACAAGAAATGAAATATTATCAACCGCTAGATTTACTACATCTTCAATTGATATTGATTTTAAATCTAATTGCATTGCTGTTTGTTCATATTTATTTACATCTAGGATATTCATTACTAGATTTAGCATTTGTGTTCCAGAATTTTGCACATTTTTAAATTGATCTTTTGTTGCTTTTTCTGAGTCTATATTTACAATTGTATTAAGTGGATTTTTCAAATCATGAACTATCATACTTGTCATTCTTGTTTTGAATTCATCTAGTTCTTTTAGTTTTTCATTTGTTGTACTTAATTCTTCTGCTTGTGCTTCTATTTCTTCTTTTTGCTCTACAAGAATTACGTTTGCTTTACGTTTTTGCAGAAAACTACGAAATACAACAATTGCGAGTAAAAGCGTTAATATAAATCCTACAATAAAGGAATTTCGCAGATTTTTTTGACGTTTTGCTTCTTCTGCTTGAACTACATCTTTCTTTTGCTGCTCTAATTCAATTACCTCTTTTTCTTTTTCATATTTGTATTTATATTCTATACCTGCCATTTTTTTTGTATTTTTCTCATTATATAAACTATCATTCATTGTTTTAAAAATAACATGATATTTATACGCTTCTTTATACAAGCCAAGCTGTTCGCTACTTTGTGCTAACATTTCGGAACTTTCTTTTATTAAATCGCCGCTTCCAATTTCTGTTGCAATTATATAGGCTTTTTTTGCATAACCATAAGCTTCTCTTACCCTATTTTGGTTAAAATACAATGAGCCTAATCCCAGATAATTACGGGTTTCCATTGATTTATCGCCTGTTTCTGCACTAATTTTTAATGACTTTTGGAAATATTCTAATGCTTTGGGATAATCGCCCTGATTATTATAAATTGCCCCAAGACTATTGTAACATAACGAGACTCCACTTTTATCGCCTATTTCCTTTCTTATTATTAATGATTTTTGAAAATATTTTAAAGCTTCGGAATAATCACCTTGATTATCATAAATACTTCCTATATTATTCAAACATGATGCTGTTCCACTTTCATCGCCTAGGGCCTCTGATATTTTTAACGATTTTTTATAATATTCTAATGCTTTAGAATTCTCTCCTTGACTATAATAAATTCCTCCTATATTATTCAAACATCCTGACATTCCGCTTTTATCTTCAAGCTCTTCATCTATTTTTAATGATTTTTGATAATATTCTAATGCTTTGGGATAATCGCCTTGTTTATTATAAACCCCTCCAATATTATTTAAACATCTTGCTGTTCCGCTTTTATTACCTCCTTCCTCTGTCATTTTTAACGACTTTTTAAAATATTCTAATGCTTTGGGATAATCGCTCTGATACCAATAAATTAATGCAATATTATTATAATTTGAAGCAACACCTATTTTATCGCCTATTTCCTCTCTTATTTTTAATGACTTCTGAAAATATTCTAATGCTTTGGTATAATTACCCTGATACCAATAAATAGTTCCGATATTATTTATACTAAATGAAATTTCTTTTTTATCGCCTAATTCCTTATTTATTTTTAATGACTTTTGGAAATATTCTAATGCTTTGGAATAACCGCCTTGAGACCTATAAATAATACCAATATTATCATAACATTTTGATATTCCTATTTTATCGCCTAATTCTTCATATATATTTAATGATTTTTGGTAATATTCCAATGCTTTAGGATAATCTGCTTGAAGCCAATAATAAATACCAATTTGTCTTTGGCTTTCTGCTTCTCCTTTTACAAAACCAATTTTAGTAGCAAGTTCTTCTGCTTCTTTTGCATATTTTAAAGATTTTTTAGCATCTTTTCTTCGTATGTTATAAGCAATTTTATTCAACAAATTAACTCTTACAGTATCTTGTTTTTTATGTTTATGCAATACATTCTCAAGGCTATCAACTGTAGCTTGTTCTTGTGCATAAATTTTTATGCAAGAAGAGTAAATTAAAAATAGTATGATAATTAGACTTATTTTTTTCATTTCGTTTAAGTATTTACAGATTTAGTAATTATTGATATCTTTTTTTATTCCAGTTTCTTTGCTAATATTCAATCACTTTAACTTACATAAGCAATTTTAATAATTAATACGTCTCACAATTTAGTGTTTTTTATAAATTATAACACAAACCGCTCATATTTTTTCGTCTGTATTAGAAATTAAATATTTAACATTTTTTTGTATAACTCATCATTTGCATTAAAAACAGCTTGTTTGGTTTTGCTTAGCCAGGTTTCTATATTTTCTGAGTTTTCATAATCTACATTTTTCAATACTTTTAATATTTTTGAAGCCTCATAAATATTAATTTCTTTTAATATATTTACTACATTTAATATTACTTCTTCTTCTTTTAATGTTAATTTGTTAGAAGAAGGTATTATTTTTTTATTTTGAGAAGGCAAAATTTTAATTTTTGAACGTGGTAAAGTAAAAATTATTTCAAAGCCTTTGCCTGTATCCGATTCAATATTTATTATTCCATTATGTGCTTCAACTGCAATTTTACAAAATGTTAAGCCAAGTCCTGTTGATTTTACATTTCCCGATTTTTTTGCTGAAACTTGTTTATATTGATCAAATATTGATGCTATATTTTCTTTTGCAATACCCTCACCATTATCTTTTACTGATATTTTAATATAATCGCTATTAACTTCTGTCGTTTTTATTGTAATCTCTTCATTTTGTGGCGAAAATTTTATTGCATTTTATAGTAGGTTTTCAAAAGTTCTTACTATTAAATCGAAATCTACATCTAGTGTAATATTTTCTTCATATTTTTCAATAATTGTTAGGTTCTTATTTTCTAACAATAAACTTAGCCTTGTTCTTGCTGAATCGATAATTGTATTTAGCAAGAAATCATTTTGAACTAATGTTAATTTACTATTTTCGGCCTTACTTACATCTAAAATATTTAGGATAATATTTTGCATAACAAAGCCTGCCTGTTTAACTTTTTCTTCTTTTGATAGTTGGAGTACTGAATTTACTGGATTTTTTAAGTCGTGAACAAGCATTGATGTGGTTTCCATTTTAAATTTACTTAGTTCAACCAATTTATCATTTAATTGCGTAACATTATTTGCTTGTTGTTCTATTTCATCATTTTTATCTGACAAAAGGCTGTTCATCTTTTTTAATTTAAACCTATTTAACAGTGTTACAACAAATATAATTAAGGTAAGTATAATTCCAATTCCTAGTGTATAATTTATTATTTGTTTTTTATTTAAA
>JAOZLS010000066.1 GCA_029934705.1 Bacteroidales bacterium
TTTAATTCTGAAGTAGTAACATTTACTGATAGATATGAAATAATTTTTAACAAAAATAACTCTTCTTTAATAGAAAATAGATTAAAATTTATTTCTGTTTTTCCAAACCCTGCTAAAGAAAGTATCTTTATAAATGTAGGAAGTGAAGTTACAGATTATAAAACTGAAATTTTAACTATAACAGGTCAAGTGATTTATAGCAATAAATTTTATGGAAATGAAACAAGCGAAATTAAATTAAATAATATTTCGCAAGGTGTATATATATTAAAAATAATATTTGACGACAATTCTTCGTTAACGAAAAAACTTGTAATAGAATAATATATATGCTAATTTATTAATAAAAAAGCTCCGATATTATATCGGAGCTTTTTTTTGTATCATTATAAAATAATTTCAATCTGTTTTTGGTAGAAAAATAAATTATATTACTTTTATTCGTTTAATGAATAATACATTTATTGTATTAATAAAATATTGATTATGAAAGATAATACACAAATTTCTAAAATTGAAGAGATGCTAATGATTATTCCCATGAAAATGTGTAGGAATATGGAACATCGGTTTGTAAATATTATACTAAAAGATATTTCAAAAGAATTAGCAAAACATCACTATATGATTTTAAGAACACTTCAAGAAAAAGAAAAATTTTATGTAACAGAAATTGTCCAAATTCTAGGAATAACAAAATCGCAAATGACTGCATCGGTTGATAAACTCCTAAAATTAGAATATGTTGAAAGGTGGGCAGACACGCAAGACAGACGAAAAGTTTATATTGCTATAACTAAAAAAGGTACAAAAGTTACCGAAGAAATAAATATACGCATAAAAGAGCGTTTTAACGAAGATATCGGCATACTGTCCAACCAAGAATTAAACGAGCTTGAAAAAGGCTTGAAAGTATTAAATAAGTTCTGCACGCTAGCCGACTAATTAAAATAAGCAACCCGCAACTTGTAATTTGTAACCCGTAACGTAACCCTTAATAATTATGATTAGTTTTCCAAATGCAAAAATAAATATTGGCTTAAATATTACAGAAAAAAGAGCCGATGGTTTTCATAATATTGAAACTGTTTTTCATCCAATTCCTATATATGATATTTTGGAATTTGTTGAAAATAAAACAACTAAAATTAAATTTTTAGCTAGCGGAATTGATATTGACTCGCCCATTGAAAAAAATCTTGTAGTAAAAGCATATAATCTTTTAAACAATGAATTTAATTTGCCTGGAATTGATATTCATCTTCACAAAAATATTCCTTTTGGTGCAGGATTAGGTGGTGGCTCTTCCGATGCTTCTTTTATGTTGAAAATGCTAAATACATATTTTAATTTGAATATTTCAGAAGAAAAACTTTTAAATTATGCATCTGAAATAGGAAGTGATTGTGCTTTTTTTATAAAAAACAAACCAGTATATGCCTCGGAAAAAGGTAATGTGTTTACTAATATAAAACTAGATTTATCAAACTTTTATATTTATTTAATTAAGCCAAAGGCAGGAATAAACACAGCCAAAGCATATTCTAATGCTAAAATTACTAAATCTAAAATCAGTTTGTTACATTCAATTCAAAAACCTTTAAATTTTTGGAAAAATGAAATAAAAAACGATTTTGAGCCCTATGCTTTTACCGAAAACCCAGAAATAAGATATTTAAAGCAAAAATTTTATAATAATAATGCAATTTATGCCTCAATGTCGGGAAGTGGCTCTTCTGTATTCGGTATTTTTAGTGAGAAACCTAATAAAATAGATAATAGTGAAAACTATTTTAGTTTTATTGGAAAAATATAAAAGTATTTTTGATATTTTTTGTAGTTTTGCAAACAAATTTCCTAGAGGATTATGGCTGAAAACGAAAAAAAAACAAAAAGGTATAGATTAACAATATTTAATGAGGAAAATCTACAAGAAGTATCGTCATTTAAACTGACTAGAAATGCTATATTTTCAACAGTAGGATTATTTACTATAATCATAGCTGTAATTGTTTCGTTATTATTTATTTATACACCATTAAATATATTAATTCCTTCGCAAATAAATAGTAAAGATAAAAAAGAAAGTATAAATAACTCATTTAGAATTGATTCATTAAATAATAAAATACAAGATCAGAAAAGGTACTTGTCGCAAATAAAAAATATTTTACAAGGTAATGTACCAACTGATACATTTAACGAAGTTGATGTTTTTGCTGATACAACTAATACTACCTATAGAAAATATGAGTTTAAAACATCTGAACTCGATTCAATATTAAGAGCACAAATTGAACAATCGGAGACTGAAAATTTATCTATAATAGAAAATGTAAGTTCTGCTTCAAACCTAAAAAACATACATTTTGTGGTACCTTTAAAAGGGATTGTTACAAATGAGTTTAATTTAACCGAGGGGCATAGAGGTATTGATATTGTTGCAGGAACAGATAAAGCCGTTTTGGCAACCTTGGGCGGTACTGTAATATCCGCTGGTTGGAATTTAGAGACAGGTTATGTTATTGGACTTCAACACGATAATAATTTAATTTCATTTTATAAGCATAACTCAGTTTTATTAAAAAAGATAGGAGACAGAGTTCAGGCAGGTGAATCAATTGCAATTACTGGAAATTCTGGAGAAGAAACAACAGGACCACACCTACATTTTGAATTATGGTATAAAGGTACACCAGTAAATCCTAGAGATTTTGTAACATTTTAATTTTCATGAAAAAAAGAATAGCAATACTTGGCTCAACAGGCTCAATCGGAACTCAAGCTCTCGAAGTAATAAAAGAACAACAGAACTTTTTCTCGGTTGAAGTACTAACAGCAGGGAGTAATTCTGATTTGCTTATTAAACAAGCAATTGAGTACAAACCTAATTCAGTAGTTATTGCCGACGAAAATAAATACAAACAAGTTTTTGATGCTCTTGATAAACTTGACATAAAAGTTTATGCAGGACAAAAAGCTATTGAGCAAATTGTTGAATCTACCGAAATTGATATTGTTTTAACCGCAATGGTCGGCTTTGCAGGCTTAATTCCAACTATTAATGCTATAAAAGCAAAAAAACATATTGCCCTTGCAAATAAAGAAACACTTGTTGTTGCTGGCGAAATAATTCAAAAACTTGCTTTAGAAAATAAAGTAAATATTTATCCGGTTGACTCGGAGCATTCTGCTATTTTTCAATGTCTTGCAGGAGAATTTAATAATACTGTAGAAAAAATTTACCTCACAGCGTCAGGCGGTCCATTTAGAGGCAAGGATTATGAATTTTTGAAAACTGTTAAAAAAGAACACGCCCTTAAACATCCAAATTGGGAAATGGGAGCAAAAATAACTATCGATTCTGCTACTTTAATGAATAAAGGACTAGAAGTTATTGAAGCAAAATGGCTTTTCGGATTAAGTCCTTCGCAAATAGATGTAATAGTTCACCCGCAATCTATAATTCACTCTTTGGTGCAATTTACGGATGGGTCAATAAAAGCACAATTGGGACTTCCAGATATGAAACTTCCAATACAACATGCCTTAAGTTATCCTAACAGACTAAAAACAGACTTTGAACGTTTTAACTTTTTAAATTATCCAGAATTTACTTTTGAACAACCCGATAGACAAAATTTTAAATGCCTAGATATTGCATATAGAGCAATGGATAAAGGCGGAAACACAGCTTGCGTTATGAATGCAGCAAATGAAATAGCTGTTTCAGAATTTTTAAAAGATAAAATTTCATTTTTAGATATTTCTGAAATAATTGAAGAAACAATAAATACAACATATCATATAAAAACACCGAGTATCGACGATTATATGAAATCCGACAGTGAAGCTCGACGAATTGCACAATTAATTATAAAAAATAAGTAAACGATTATAGAAAAATATGGAAATAGTAATAAAAATAGCACAACTGCTTTTAAGTTTATCAATATTAGTAATATTTCACGAATTTGGTCATTTTGCCTTTGCAAAACTGTTTAAAACACGAGTCGAAAAATTTTATTTGTTTTTTGACCCATGGTTTTCACTATTTAAAATAAAAAGAGGCGATACCGAATACGGAATTGGCTGGTTACCACTTGGCGGATACGTTAAAATATCTGGAATGATAGATGAGTCAATGGACAAAGAACAAATGAAACTGCCACCAGAACCTTGGGAATTTAGATCAAAACCAGCATGGCAACGACTTTTAATTATGCTTGGTGGCGTTATGGTAAACTTTATACTTGCCGCAGTAATTTATATAGGAATACTATTTACTTGGGGCGAAGATTACATTCCAGTCGAAAATATGGCTTATGGTATTGCTGTTGATTCAACAGGCGAGGCAGTAGGTTTTAGAGATGGCGATAAAATACTTACAATAGATGGAGTTAGACCCGAAAAATCTACTGATATAATGACTCAAATAATACTTAACGATGTTGAAAAAATTGTTGAAGTAGAAAGAGAAGGTTCAACTGTAGAAGTTTCAATAAATGTAGAAGATGTAAATGCAATAATTGCTTCAAGAAGTAGAATTATTGATACACGACACCTATTTAAAATTAAAGCTTTTGCTAAAAATTCAAATGCCGAAAAAGCAGGTCTGCTAAAAGATGATATTATTGTAAAACTGAATAATAAAGAAGAACTTTATTACGACAATTACCTTCGTTATTTTAAAAATAATAAAAATAAAGAAATAGGATTATCTGTTTTAAGAAATAACGATACAATTGATTATAAAGTAAAACTCTCGGAGGAAGGAATGATTGGTGTAATGGGATATGCTTATGAAGGAATTGAAATTGCACACAAAGACTATGGCTTTTTTGAGTCGTTTCCTGCAGGAATTAGCAAAGGAATTAAAATGACAGGCGATTATTTAAAACAACTTAAACTTATTGCTAATCCCGATACAGGAGCTTATAAAGCATTAGGAAGTTTTGGTACAATTGGAAATATGTTCTCTGGGCAATGGAACTGGGCAGGCTTTTGGACAATAACAGCTTTTTTATCAATAATACTTGGAGTAATGAATTTATTACCAATTCCTGCACTTGATGGCGGACATGTAGTTTTTGTTTTGTTTGAAATGATTACAGGAAAAAAACCAAGTGAGAAATTTTTAGAATATGCTCAAATAGTGGGCTTTGTATTATTAATGTTACTTATGGTTTACGCAATAAAAAATGATGTTGTAAACTTTCTATTTTAAATAAAATATTAAATTGTTTTAAAAAAACGATCTTTTGAATTTCAATGCTTCCCCTTTAGGGCTTAGGGTAAAGAAGCATTGAAATTTTAAAAAACTAAAAGATTTATTAGGAGTAAAATTAACTATTAAACTATTAAATTAAATATTATGATAAATTTATTTGTATTAAACTTTATGGGACCATGGCAAATAGTACTTATTGTACTTATTGTATTAATAATTTTTGGTGGAAAAAAAATACCAGAATTAATGAAAGGGCTTGGTCAAGGAATGAAAGAATTTAAAAATGCTACTAAAGAAGAAGAGGAAGAAAAAGAAATAAAAAGCAAAAAAGAAGACATAAAACCTGGAGACGGGGAAGATAAAGAGTAAAAAAAACTCTTCCTTTTAAGATACTGATACTTTGGATACTGTTATTTTATATTTCAGTAACTAAAGTATCTTTTTTTTGTAAGGTGCTAGAATAATAGCAATAAATAGAAGACGAAGGTACTGAACTAAATTCAGATACTAATGACAGATGCTTTTTTATGTTACTTGAAAACCAGTAAGTTTGTAATCGCACAATTTAGTAAATAGTCAATAACGGAAATGCAATTGCATTGCGAGCAATCACGAAGTTCTGTCAATTGCTATGATATACCGCTCTGCTTTTAAAATTACGATTTCAGGAAAACTGAAATCATGTTAAAAGTCAGTCGGCAGATCTAAATTACAGCAAATAATTCTCGTAATTATTTACGCAATTTAGTATATATGCTTAGTTTTTCTATCTTACAGTTTTGTAATATATGGTTCTTTTCCTGCAAAAACTATTGGTAATTTAATAATATTTTCAGGTTTTATTTTGTTAATTATAAGCTCTGTATAATACTCATTTATATCTATTTGTACCAGTGCATTTTTAATTTCATTATTAATTCTTTTATTAAAATTACTTTCCTTTTCGTTTGTTTTTCTCTTTTCAATTTGTTTAATTTCTATTACTACTCCATTTTTAGTTTTGTCATGCGGTATTAACATAATATCGTATCTTCCCACTCCACTTTCTCTATTTGATTTTATAATATAGTCATCACTTAAAATAGCAAGTAAACCCAGTGTGTAAATATGATAAATTTGTTCGTGAGAAATAATTGTTTTTTTTGTTTTCTTATCTTTTTTTTCTGCTGTGTCGAAATAACTTAGTGTATCGCCTATTATATTTTTAAATCCTATTTCAAACTCTTTTATCTTATTGTTTATCAAATCCCTTGCTGTTGAAATCAGTAAGTCTCTTTTTATCTTTACTTCTGCACTTAACCATGTTTTTATTATATCGGTGAATACTATTTTAACTTCATTATTAGGTATTTTTAGTTTATAATTACCAAAATCACCTTTTTCAACTTGCGTTAAATAACCATTATCGGTTAATAAAGACCAGATTAGTTCATTGTCAGTTTCAAAGTCTGAAAATACAAAATTTTCTTTTAATTCCTTTTCTATTGTTTTCCCTTCAATTAGTTCTTGTATTCTATTTTTCGCATCGTGTACGGTAATACTTTCTTGAATTAATGAATAATCGCCTGTATTTACCCAGTACGGTTTAAAACCATCGTCTTTTTTTGATATGTAATTGACAATTGACCATGGATTGTAAATTTGGGAGGTATTACCAAATGTATATCCATTATACCATTTTTGAATATCGGTTATTTTATCGTTTAAACCGAAATATGTTAATATTTTTTCAGTTTCCGTTTGTGTAAAACCAAATTTATCAGAAAAATATTTTGATGTTATTCCAAAAATATCAAAATTATTCCATTCAGAAAATATGCTCTCTTTGCCAACTCGCATAACTCCTGTAAGTAAACCTTTTTTTAAGTTACTATTTCCTTTATATGCTTTACCAAGAAATGTTTGCATAAAACTTATTACATTTTCGTAGTAGGTTTTATTCTCTTTATCAATAGACTTAATTGGTTGGTTTGTATTTTTAAAGGCGTTTATTATTGGTGCGTCGTATTCATCTACAAGAATAACAACTTCTTTTTCAAAATGTATAGTTAAATACTCACTTAAACTTTTTAAGCTATATTCAAATTTAGCTTGTGATGCTTTTTCATTTAATATTTGTGTGAAATTCTCTTTCTTTAAGTTGTTTAACTTATCTGATTTTAGCAAATATTCATGTTTACTATACAAATCTGAAATTTCTGTTTTAAATTTATCATAACAGGTTTTCCAGTTTGAAGCTTTTATATCTTTTAATGAAATATTTATTGTTGGATATTTATTTTGATGTTCTGCACAAAAATCTTTGTCTTTTGCAATTTCAAATTCCGAAAATAATTTTGCACTTTCAGCTTTTTGAATGTCAAAAAAATGCTCAATCATTGACAAATTCAATGTTTTACCAAAACGCTTTGGACGTGGCATCAAAATAATATCGTTTGCATTGTAGTAGAAATCGTAAATTAGCTTTGTTTTATCAACAAAATAATGGTTGTTTCTTACAATTAATCCAAAATCAGAACGTCCTATTTTTAGCGTTTTTTTCATTTCTTCTCATTTTCGTTGGTAATGAACAAATTATACGATAATTTATTAAATTAGAAAAATTCTTTGTGATTTATTTTACAAATAAGCCGCAAATATTACAAGGTTTTTTAATTGTTTTATCATTTATTTTGTAAATTTTGCCATTGCATATATCTATATCAAGAATCTAATATCTAAATTGTGTGATTATGAACGAAGAAAATTGCTAATGCTTTGGTTCTAAAAGTTTTTTAGAAATTTTTAGAGTGCTAAACGATTAGTTGTTTTCAAAGTTTGTAATCGCTTAATCTAGCTAAAAGCCAATTTTAAGCTTTCTGATTCTTAATCTTACGCGAATTAAATCTCATTTTCATTACGCCCCAAAAAGCTTCGTTAAAAATTCCGCCGCTCATTTTTGAATTTCCTTCCGTACGGTCGGAAAAAATAATGGGTACTTCTTTAATTTTAAAGCCAAGTTTCCACGATCTAAATTTCATCTCTATTTGAAAACCGTAGCCCTTCATTTTAATTTCATCAATCCCAATTGATTCAAGTACTTCTCGCTTATAGCAAACAAAGCCAGCTGTGGTATCCTGAACAGGCATGCCGGTAATAAACCTAACATACGACGATGCTAAAACTGATATTAATATGCGACCTAAAGGCCAGTTTATAACACTAATTCCATTAATATACCTTGAGCCAATAGATAAGCTTGCTCCTTCATTTGCACAAGCATCGTAAAGTCTTAGTAAATCTTTTGGGGGATGAGAAAAATCTGCATCCATCTCAAATATATAATCGTAGTTTTTTTCTATAGACCAATGAAAACCTTTTATATATGCAGTTCCCAAGCCTAATTTCCCTTTTCGTTCAATAATAAAAAGCCTGTTAGAATATTCTGTTTGTAATTTTTTTACAATATCACCTGTTCCATCAGGCGAGCCATCGTCAACAATAAGAACATGGAATTCTTTCTCGAATGAAAATACTTTACGAATAATTTTTTCAATATTTTCTTTTTCGTTATAAGTTGGTATAATTACAATACTATCAGACACTTATTCTAGGTTTTATGTTAAAAATTAAGTTTATTAAAATTCTTTTTTTTCTGTATAAAGAAACTCAAAATAATGCTTTTATTATAAATTTTATTAATGTTTGAATCTTTTATCCTCTTTCTTTTCTTATAAAACTTTATAGCATTTGCGTAAAATGCAAAATGTGCTTTTAATACAGCAAAAAAGAACTTTGGCTTTCTTTGTGCTAAATAAACAAATGCAGACATACCGTCCAAAATTAATCTTATAAAAATTGTTAAAAAGAGCTTTTTTCGTGGTAAATTCTTAATTAACAAAAATAAATTGTTTCTAAAGTTAAGAAAAACTTTAAAAGGACTCTCACTTGGCAGTGCTCCTCCGCCAACATGATAAACTTTTGATTCCGATGTGTATATTATTTTATATGATTTGTTTTTTAGTTGCCAGCACAAGTCTATTTCTTCCATGTGAGCAAAAAAATCTTCATCTAAACCACCAATTTCATGATATAAATCGGCACGTACAAAAAATGCAGCACCACTTGCCCAAAAAACTTCGTCGGTTGTGTCATACTGCCCATTGTCTTGTTCTACTTCACTAATAATTCTACCTCTACAAAAAGGGTAACCATATTTATCGATATAACCACCAGCTGCACCTGCATATTCAAATAAATTTTTATTATGAAAAGCTAATATCTTTGGCATAACAGCAGCAACATCTAAATCTTCTTCCAGAATTTTTATTGGTGCAATTGTCCAATTTTCTGTAACCTCAACATCGGAGTTTAGTAAAACATAATATTCAGCCTCAATTTGCTGTAAAGCCTTGTTGTAGCCACCTGTAAATCCATAATTTTTATCAAATAGAAGTAGTTTTACCTCAGGAAATTTTTCTTTCAATATTTTAACAGAATTGTCCGTTGAACCATTATCGGCAACATAAAGTTCTGTATCCTCGTTAATTGTATATTTTATTGCTGAAGGTATAAATTGTTCAAGAAATTTTTCTCCGTTCCAATTTAAAATTACTACAGCTGTTTTTATTTTTTTCGACATTTTTTTAGATGTTTGACATAGGATTTGTTTTAATTACATTTCCTTTTCAACTGGTTACAATTTGTAACCGTTTTATTATTAAGTATTATTTTCAATAGTTCGGTACTTTTTTTCAAATGTCTGAAAAAATAGAACTTTGGCAAAGTTAAATTTAATAAATTATTCTGTTTATTGTAAACGATATAACAATTTGCAAACTGCAACTTTGCCAAAGTGTACGAACTTATTTTTATACATTTATAAAAACTTAATTTGCAAAGTTATAATTTTAAGCTTATAATTATGAAGTTTTTTAAATGAACTTATATTAAAATTATGAATAGATTTGATAAAGAGGCAATTACATGGGATAGCTCCGACAGAAGAGTAAATATGGCACAGGCTGCTTATGTTGAATCGTTAAAATATATTACTATTGATAAAACTACTGAGGCAGTCGATTTTGGTGTTGGTACAGGTTTGTTTTTAACTAAATTTCAGCCTTATGTAAAAAGTATTATTGGCTTGGATAGTTCGCAAGGTATGCTTGATGTTTTTCAGCAAAAAATGAATGATTTAGGTATTGAAAATGCAAAACCAATGCTTTTTGATGCTGAAAAAGACGGTTTTGCAGAAATGAAATTTGATTTATTTATTTCAAGCATGTCATTTCATCATGTTATTAATGTTGAAAGTTTTTTGAAGAAAATTTATAAATCCTTGAAGCCTGGAGGTCAAATTTGTATTGCCGATTTAGTTCTCGAAGATGGTAGTTTTCATTCCGATAATGCAAGTGTTCATCATTTTGGTTTCAAACCCGAAGTTTTTATAGAATTGATGCAAAAAGCAGGTTTCAAAAATACAAAAACTACTATTTTCTTTGAGATTGAAAAAAAACATGGAAATTTTCCTGTGTTTTTAGCTTATGGCGAAAAATAATTATCAGCGGTTACAGGTAAAAACACCTGCAACATGCAAGGGGCTGAGTAAAAAAAGCACTGCCTCAGTCAGGTGTTTTCCACCTGACTGAATCATGCTAATAGAATAGCAATTGAAAGTTACTCATAATAATCTATTCTACTTTTATCTAAATTACAATACTTCGGCAACAACAAAAGTGCTACCTCCAATAAATATTAGGTCATTAGGAGCAACATTGTTTTTTGCTTTATCAAAAGCTTCTTTTACAGTAGAAAAAGTTTCCCCTTTTAATCCAAAAACTGACGCTTTTTCTTGAAGAATATTTTCATCCAATGCTCTAGGAATATTTGCTTTAGTAAAATAATATTCTGCATTTTTTGGTAATAAAAGAAGTATGTTTTCTAAATCTTTATCATTTACAGTCCCAAATATAAAGTGTAATTTATCGAAAGTTAAAAGCTGCATTTGTTTGGTTATCTCTTTTATACCATCTTCATTATGTCCTGTATCACAAATAGTTAGTGGAGTTATGTTCAATATTTCCCAACGTCCTCTAAAACCTGTGTCTTTGCAAACGTTTAGTAATCCGTTGTATATGTGTTCATTAGTTATGCCGTAAGTGTCTTTTAAAATATCAATAGCTTGTAATGCGGTTACAATGTTTTTTTTCTGATAAATACCTGCCAAATCAGTTTTTAAACTTGTATAATATATTTCGCCACCTTTATTTACATTAAAAACCTGTTTAAAATCCGATGTGTTAAATGAATAGTCGGCAGAAAAAGTATAATCTGCTAAATATATAGGAGCGTTGTTTTGCTCGGCTGTTTCAATAAAAATACTTCTAGTTTTGTTGGTTGTTTCGCCAATAACAACAGGAACATTGCGTTTTATAATACCTGCTTTTTCAACAGCAATTTTTTCAATTGTATTGCCCAACATTGCAGTGTGGTCGTAACTTATATTTGTAATTATTGAAAGGTGAGGAGTAATAATATTCGTAGAATCTAGCCTTCCGCCAAGTCCTGTTTCAATAATTGCAAAATCTACATTATTAAATGCAAAATATTGAAAAGCCATAGCAACAGTTATTTCAAAAAATGAAGGATTAATACTTTCAATATCCCTTTCATAATCTTCAATAAAATCTATAACAGCCTCTTCACTAATTGCTTCACCATTAATTTTTATTCGTTCTCTAAAATCTTTTAAATGTGGCGATGTATATAAACCTACTTTATAACCAGCCTTTTGTAAAACCGAAGCGAGTATATGAGAAACTGAGCCTTTCCCGTTTGTTCCTGCAATATGTATGCTCCTAAATTCAGTATGCGGATTGTTAAGTACTTTGCATAAAGCTTTTATATTGCCTAAATCTTTTTTGTAAGCACTTTGTCCCTGTCTTTGGAACATAGGTAGCTTTTCAAACATATAATCTAGCGTTTCGTTGTAATTCATAATAATGTATATTAAATGGCACACAAATTTAAAAGAAACTATGAATTATAGCTTGTTTTTAACTAGTATTTTTTTAACTTTGGTAAGTAAATCAGTTTAATTTTTTTTAAATAATAATATATGGACTCAAATTCAATAAAATTTTTCGTTTTAGATACAAATGTGATATTACACGATTTTAGGTGTATTTTTAATTTTGAAGAAAATAATGTCGTAATTCCTATAACAGTTCTTGAAGAGCTTGATAAATTTAAAAAAGGGAATGACCTTATAAATTTTCATGCAAGAGAATTTATGCGCGAATTAGATAAACTCTCGGGTGAAAAACTTTTTAAAGAAGGAGTTGAATTAGGCGATGGCTTGGGTAAATTGTTTATCGAAATAGGTAAAGAATTTTCTCCGGAAATGGAAGCTTCTTTTAATGAAAAAATTCCAGATCATAGAATATTAGCTGTTGCCGATTATTATCATAAAACGTTTGTAAACACTGTTGTACTTGTTTCGCAAGATATAAATCTTAGAATGAAAGCTAAATCGCTTGGGTTACTTGCCGAGGATTATTTAACTGGTAAAATTACCGATATAAAGGTAATGAATAAAGAAGTTGATACTATTGAAGGGGCTACAGATGAAGTTATTTCAAAACTTTATCAAGCAAAAGATGGATTAGAATTAAGTGAGTTTAATATTAAAACAAAGCCAATACCTAATGATTATTTTATTTTAAAAGGTTCAAATTCTAGTGCCTTAGCAACGTATAATTCACAAGAAGGACTTGTACAAAAAGTGAATAAGCAAAAGGCATATCATATAAAACCAAGAAATGTAGAGCAAACATTTGCCTTAAATGCTTTGTTAGACCCCAGAATAAGTTTGGTCTCTCTTACAGGAAAAGCTGGTACAGGAAAAACGCTTTTAGCATTAGCCGCAGCTCTTCAACAACGCAAACAATTTGATCAAATATTATTGGCACGACCAATAGTTGCCTTGTCAAATAGAGATTTAGGCTTTTTACCAGGTGATGAAAAATCAAAGATTTCGCCATATATGCAGCCTCTATATGATAATTTGAATGTTATTAAAAATCAGTTTGGGCGACAAAGTAAGGATTATGTCAGAATTGAAGAAATGGAGAAAGACGAAAAACTTGTAATTACTCCAATAGCTTATATTAGAGGGCGAAGTTTATCAAATGTATATTTTATAGTTGACGAGGCACAAAACCTTACGCCACACGAAGTTAAAACAATTATTACTAGGGCAGGCGAGGGAACAAAAATGATTTTTACTGGCGATATTCATCAAATTGATTCACCTTATTTAGATCAAAAATCTAATGGTCTATCGTTTTTAACCGATAAAATGAAAGGACAAGATGTTTTTGCACATATAAATTTAGTTGAAG
>JAOZLS010000355.1 GCA_029934705.1 Bacteroidales bacterium
TATTTTTATGCGAAAAAGGGAAAGCCATGCTGTTTTATGTTAAATTAAATCTTTTTCATATACTAAAAGTTCCTCCATTGCTATTTGGCAATCATTAAAAATATCCTTAATTCTATCGTGATAAGTTTCGTATTTAACTTTGTTTTTAGTGTCACTTTCAATTTTTTCAATTTTATTTTTAGTAATTTTCATACCTAAAATAGAAATAGGTGATTTTAGTTTATGAGCCAATTCATAAATTGTCTCATATTTTTTTTTTTGTAAAGCAATGTCCATCAGCAACTTTATTTCAGGAACCGTAGTCCTAAACATAACAAACATCTTAATTAAGAATTCTGTATCGTCCGAAGCCTTTAGTAAATAGCTTAAATCTGTTAATTTGGTTGTATTCATTTTTATAAAATTATATATTTAAAAAATATATTTGTAAATTTGCAATCATTATGTTAATATTAAAACGTTAAAATTAACATATAAATACGTTATAACATAAAGTATTGTTGATTTTTGTAAATTATATTTCTAAATTTACTTAAATTCTAAATAATCTTTAATTATCAATAAGTAATTAATTAAAAAAAAATTATGAAAAGAATATTAACATTTTTAATAGCATCCTTCGTTTTTAGTGTTGGAGTATTTGCTCAAATAGATACCTCGGCAACAAGTATTGTAGCAGATGATCAAGAAGCAGAACTAGCTTATAATAGGGGAGTGCAGGCTTTTATGGCACAGGATAACCCAACAGCATTAACAGAGTTAACCGATGCTATAAAATTTAAACCTAATTTTGAAAAAGCCTATTATAACAGAGGTGTTATCAAAAATGAGTTAAACGATTTTGAAGGAGGCTTAGCTGACTTATCTGTTGCTGTTGAGATGAATAAGACAAACGAAAAAGCTTATTTTGCAAGAGGTTTCTCACGTGTTAATACAAATGACTATACTGGAGCAATTATTGATTTTGATAAAGCACTTAGTAATGGTTATAAAAAAGCCAATGTTTATTATTATAGAGGAATGGCAAATTTTTACCTTGAAAAGTATGATGAAGCAATAGCAGACTATGATAAAGCTATAGAATTAAACGAAAATTATTCTTATGCCTACCACGATAGAGGAAGTGCAAAGCAAAAGAAAGGAAATATTGAAGGAGCAGAAGCCGATTATTTAAAATCTGTAGAAGTAAATCCTGAAATGGCTTTTGCATATAACAATTTAGGCTCGGCACAACGAGAACTGAAAAAATACGACCTGGCAATAGAATCTTACACAAAAGCAGTAACAGTTAATCCAGAGTATTATGTTGCTTACAATAATAGAGGACTAGCAAAATACCAGTCGGAAGACTATGAAGGTGCAATTGCTGATTTTAAAAAAGCAATAAATTTTCAAAATACTTATGCTGTAGCATATAACAATATGGGAATGTCCTTATTTAAAATGAAAAAATACGAAGAAGCAGGTGTTGCTTTTTCCGATGCAATAAAAAATGATAAGAATTTTGCTCAAGCTTATGCTAATCGAGGAACAGTTCGTGAAAATATGAGAGATTTCAAAGGAGCTTGTCAAGACTGGAACAGAGCCGTTGAATTAGGAATTGAAAATCCTGAAATATACTCGAAAGGGTGTAAATAAAAGTATAAATTAATAATTTTGCTAAGTATAAAATAAATATAATAAGATGAAACACCCATACTTAACTTTAAACATATAAGGGAATAGTTATTGTAACTTTGCTCTTATAGGTACAAAAAGACAGTTTGCGGATGTCGCATCTAACCTTTAACATAATTTATAAACAGATGAAATTAAGAATATTAACATCATTAATTTTAGTTTTAGTACTATTTGCAGCACCAGCTTTTTCACAAAAGTTTGTAAAAGTAAAAAAATCTGAATATCAAATAACCGAAGATGGTTATAAAGACGCAAAGAAAAACATTAGAAAAGGTAATGCTCAATATAAAAGAGATAAAAAAGGAGCTTATGCCGAAGCCATACCGTACTACCTTAATGCACACGAGTACAATGAAGATAATGCGGCATTAAATTATCTTATAGGTATTTGCTACATAAAAACTGCCGACAAAGATAAAGCTTTTGAATTTATTGATAATGCTTATGATATTAATGAAGTATTAACCCCAGATTTACTATATTGGAGAGGAATAGCTCAACAATATAATTACGATTTTGAAGGAGCAATTGAATCTTTTGAAGATTATTTAGCTACACTTGATGTAAAAAAAGTTCAAAAAGTAAAAATGGAAGTAGATAAGCACATTGATGAGTGTAAATCTGCAATAGCATTAATGAAAACTCCAGTAAGATGTTTTATTGATAATTTAGGAGAAGGAATAAATACAGCAGATCCAGAGTATAGTCCAGTGTTTTTCTTAGAAGATTCAATATTATATTTTACATCTAGAAGAGAAAATACTACAGGAGGGAAGAAGAATATTGTAAATCAACTTTATTTTGAAGACGTATATCTTTCTTATGCAAAAAATGGAAAATGGGGAGCTGCAGAACAAATGGGCAGACCTATTAACTCTAAACATAACGATGCAGCAGTTGATATATCGCCAGAAGGTAAAGAACTTTGTATTTATAAAGGTTATAAAGGTGAAGGTGATTTATACAATTCGCAAAATAGCGGAGACGGTTGGAAAGGGCTTATTAAAATGAGAAAAATTGATAAAGGAAAACATAGAGAAAGTTCAGTTTCAGTTTCTAAAGACTCAATGACTTTATTTTTTATAAGTAACCGTAAAGGTGGACAAGGTGGACAAGATATTTGGTTTAGCTACAGAACGCAAAATGGTGTGAAATGGCAAAAACCTGAAAATATGGGTGCAGTTGTAAACTCAAAATATGACGAAGAAACAGTAGAGGTTTCATCAGATGGAAAAACATTGTTTTTTAGTTCAAGAGGACATAATACAATGGGAGGTTACGATGTTTTTAAAACAAAAAGAAATGATGATGGTACATGGACTGAACCTGAAAATATAGGTTATCCAATAAATACACCTTATGATGATGTATTTTTTATGCTTACTCCTAACGAGAGATTTGGTTATTATTCAACTACAAGAAAAGAAGGATATGGAGATAAAGATATATATTCGATTGTATTTTTAGGACCAGAAAAGCCTGTTAATATAACAAAAGTTGCTGAAAAAGAACTTATTGCCTATGCAAGTTTACCAGTAAGCGAGGCTGAAATAGAAAAGCCTGTAAATATTGTTGTAATTCAGTTGTCTATGGTTAAAGGTGTAGTAACAGATGCACTTTCAGGAGAGCCTATTGGTGCTACTTTAGAATTAGTTGATAATGCAACTGGTGAAGTTGTAAAAGTTGTAAACTCTTATCCATCAACAGGTGCATACACTGTAACATTGCCTCCAGGGCGTGACTATGCTTTAACTGCTGGTGCTCCTGATTACTTTTTCCATTCAGAAAATTTCGTAATTGCCGATACTTCAACACACGAAGTAATAAGAAAAGACATACAATTACAACCAATGGGAATTGGAGCTAAAATAGTTCTTAACAATGTGTTTTTTGACTCAGGAAAAGCTATACTACGTCAAGAATCATTTACTGAACTTAACAGACTTGTAACTATTGTGAAACAATATAAAAACTTAAAAGTTGAAATATCAGGACATACAGATAGTCAAGGTTCTGCGACATATAATCAAAAATTATCGCAAAAAAGAGCTCAAGCTGTTGTTGATTATCTTATAGGGCAAGGAGTCAATGGTACTCAAATAATTGCTGTAGGATATGGTGAAGTTGAACCTAGAGCAGATAATACCTCTGCCGAAGGAAGACAACTTAACAGAAGAGTGGAAGCGAAAATACTAGAAAAGTAAAATTATTAATTAATTAAAAAAGCTGTTAAGGGTGAAAACTTTTAACAGCTTTTTTTTATGGCAGAAGGTGCATTGTTAATAATAGATAGAAAAATGGTTTTTTTTGCTAAATATAGCAGAATTTCAAAGTCTTATAGGAGTATTTGGCATAATTGGTATTATTGGTTATGAAGTTAATGAATAATGATAAGCAAATACTAATACCAATAACATAATTTTTTATTAACATTTTGTAAAAGACTAGGCTACTTTGTTTTATTTTGTATTACAAAATAACATAAACGACTGAATGTCAATTAAAAAGCACGAGTGATGTTGTTTGTCCAAAAACAACCAAAGTCTCTTAAATCGCCTAAAAATAGCCTTATATAAGGTTCTTACTAAAACAAAGTAAATTCACAGTCTGAAATTAAGGGTATTTGCCTAATAATCAACTAATAGAGGGTGTAAATAGGGATCAGGTTTAAAAGTTGGGGGACTGTCATATTTTAAGCAAATATTTTTGCAAT
>JAOZLS010000356.1 GCA_029934705.1 Bacteroidales bacterium
ATACATTATTTTAAGTTTACTACTCTGTAAAATTGCTGCTTTAGGTACAGTAAGAATAGGGAAATTGGCATTTTCAATTACATTTGTAGTAACACTTCCTATAAAAATGCTTTTTTTATCATGCTGACCTTTTGTACCTAGCAGAATCAAGTGTGGTTTGTATTTTTCGCTAATTGCTTTAATAACATGTACTGGCTCACCTTTTTGTAATGAATAATGAAGTCTTACTTTTATGAAATCTTCTTCTGGAATTTCCTTTTCCATTTTTTTTGTAAACTTCACTAATTTTTTTTGTGCTTCCTTAAATGTTTGTTCAGATACAATTTTAGAATGTTCTTCCCACGAAGATGTATGTTTAATATTTCCACTATCAGAAGGGTCTTTATAAACATATAAAAATTTAACTTCGGCATTTATTTTTTTTGCCATTTCAACTGCATATTTGCATACATTTATAGCATAATTGGAAAGATCTATTGGAACAAGAATTTTTTGCATGTTTGTAAGACAATCTTCCTTTTTTATTTTATCTAAATCATACTTATCATGTATGTCTAGCATTACTTTGACTGCTTTTTCAGTGTCTTCTATATTTACTTTTATTTTTCTTATGTCCGAAGGCTTTTCTTTTTTATTGTCAAAGCTTTCTCCTATAAGAAAACATTTTATTCCCTCAAACTCTAGTTTTTCTTTGATAAAACAAGCAGCCTCTCGCTTGTGAACTGTTAAAATTGTTACGATTGTGTTTTTCATGATTTTAGTTTTTAAATGGTTAGATTGCCTTGTTATTATATGATTTTAATTGTTAAATGTCTTAGATTTTATAAATATTGAATCCTTTTGTTAAATAAAATTAAGCCCTAATTATTTCTGCACTTTTTCTCCATATTTTTCATACAGTTCAGCTTTTATTCCTATTTCAGCTTTTGAAAAATATTTATTAAATAAACTCCAACCTGTATTAATCATTTCTTCTATTTCTATATTTATATCGATAGCAAGCAGTTGATTAGAGTATTCTTTTGCAAATTTTAGAGTTCTTTCATCGTAATCCGTTAGGTCAAAACCGTTTTCTAATTTTGTTTTGGCATTTGCAGCATCAGCAAAAAGTCTAATAGCAGTGTTCATAACTTGCGGATGGTCTTCTCTTGTTTTGTCGCCTATAACAAGCTGCTTTAGCCTTGATAAACTTCTGAAAGGGTCAATAATTACTTTTCCTATATCGGAATCTTTTCTCAAAAATAGCTGTCCTTCTGTTATATAGCCAGTGTTATCTGGAATTGCATGTGTAATATCTCCACCGGATAATGTTGTAACTGCTATAATTGTTATAGAACCTCCACTTGGGAACTGCACCGCTTTTTCATAAAGTCTTGCCAAATCGCTGTAAAGTGAGCCTGGCATACTGTCTTTTGAAGGTATTTGGTCCATACGATTTGATACAATACTTAAAGCATCGGCATAAAGTGTCATATCTGTAAGCAAAACCAAAACATTTTGATTTTTTTCTACTGCAAAATATTCTGCTGCCGTAAGAGCCATGTCAGGAACAAGAAGTCGCTCTACGGGTGGGTCTTCGGTAGTGTTTACAAAACTTACAATTTTATCTATAGCTCCAGCATTTTCAAATACGTTTTTAAAAAATAAATAATCGTCGTTTGTAAGTCCCATGCCGCCTAGTATTATTTTATCGGCTTTTGCTCTTAGTGCAACCATTGCCATTACCTGATTGTAAGGTTGGTCAGGGTCGGCGAAAAATGGGATTTTTTGTCCTGTAACAAGTGTGTTATTAAGATCTATTCCAGCTATTCCTGTGGCAATAAGCTCCGAGGGTTGTTTCCTTCTTACAGGATTTACCGATGGTCCACCAATTTCTACAGATTTCCCATCAATTTCTGAGCCTCCATCAATAGCTTGTCCATAGGCATTAAAAAAACGTCCGCTTAATTCATCGCCTACCAATAATTTTGGTGCATGTCCTAAAAATATTACTTCTGCATTTGTTGGAATACCTTCTGTTCCCGAAAAAATTTGCAGAGTTATTAAATCGCCTTCTATTTTTACTACTTGTGCTAACCTACCGTTTACGGTTGCCATTTCTTCATATCCGACACCATCTGCATGTAACGAGCATGTTGCTTTTGTAATATTAGTTATTTTTGTATATATTTTTTGAAAAGCTGTAGTTTGCATATTCTTTTTTATTTTTTATTTACTGTTTTAAGCATTAAATGCTATTTGTTGTTGCTTGTTCAATTTTGTATGTCTGACTTAATTAGTGCTTTACTCAAAATTGATTTGTAAATTATTTTTACAGTTGTAGAGTGATTTAAAGACTTCGTTCCTTAATAATTTCCTCTAACTCTGTTTCAAACTTTTTAAATTTTTCTGATTTGTATTCAGAATAATTCATTTGTTTACACGTGTTTATAATTTTCTTGAAATATGGATTTACTTCTTCAAAAGATTCAAATTTAAAATTAGTATGATAAATATTTAAAACTTTTTCCATCATATACTGTTGTCGTTCAATTGGAGTTGAAGAGTCTATTTTGTCAAAAGCATCTTGTTGAAGTATTACAAAATCAACAACTTCCGATTTCCAGAAAGTTTGATGATAATCAATAGGTACACTATCGTCGCCGAGTATATTTATTTGTTCGTAGGTTTCTTTACCTCTTATTAATATATTTTTTGCAAGCATTATATTATCAACCCATTTTTCTGAGATGTTTTCTTTTATATATTTTTGCAATTCTGGGTATTCAATATATTTTGAATAACTGTCAACAGCCTCAATTGCGGGGTATCTTTTACTGTCGGCTCGTTCTTGCGATAGTGCATAAAAACAACGTGCTACTTTTTTTGTAGATTCTGTAACTGGTTCTTTTAAATTTCCACCAGCTGGCGAAACCGTACCTATAAATGTAACCGAGCCTGACTCTCCGTTATTAAGGTAAACAAAACCTGCACGGGCATAGAAGTTTGAAATAATTGCTGGTAAATCCATAGGGAAAGCGTCAGGTCCAGGAAGCTCTTCCATTCTGTTTGACATCTCTCTTAGAGCTTGTGCCCATCTTGATGTTGAGTCGGCAAGTAAAAGTATTTTTAATCCCATTGTCCTGTAATATTCTGCAATTGTCATTGCGGTATAAACAGATGCTTCACGAGCAGCAACGGGCATATTCGATGTGTTTGCAATAATTGTTGTTCTTTCCATTAGCTTTCGTCCAGTTCTAGGGTCGTCTAATTCAGGGAATTCTGCAAATATTTCGACTACTTCATTTGCACGCTCTCCACAGGCTGCAACTATAATCATATCTGCTTCGGCTTGTTTTGAAAGTGCGTGTTGCAATACCGTTTTTCCTGTTCCGAATGGTCCAGGTATAAATCCTGTTCCACCTTCAACAATAGGGTTTAGGCTGTCAATAACTCGAACTCCAGTTTCCATTAGTTTAAAAGGGCGAGGTTTTTCCTTGTATGCTTTTATAGGTATTTTCACAGGCCATTTTTGAACCATTGTAACTTTTACATCATTATTATCGCTGTCGGTTAAAACTGCAATCGTATCGTTTATTTTATATTCGCCAGTTGTAACAACGCTTTTAACAGTAAATGTTCCTTTAAATTTGAATGGGACCATTATTTTATGAGGCATCCAGTTTTCTTTTACTTCACCGAGCCAAGAACCTGGAACGACAATATCACCTGTTTTGGTAATCGGTTTAAATTCCCAAAATTTGTCATCTTCGAGTGCTGGTGTGTAATCACCTTTTTCTAGAAAAATGCCTTTCATTTTATCAAGATCGTGTTGTAACCCATCAAAGTTTTTAGATAATATGCCTGGACCTAGGGTTGCTTCTAGCATGTGTCCAGTAAAATCAACAGTTGTATTAACTTTTAAGCCTCTAGTACTTTCAAATACTTGCACATAAGCTTTTTTGCCTACAATTTTAATAACTTCAGCCATCAATCTAACATTGCTCATGTTTATATAGCAAATTTCATTTTGCGAAACAGGTCCATCTGCTTCTACAATTACTAGATTTGCGATTATTCCTGCTACTTTCCCTTTTGTATTCATTATTTATATTGTTTGCTTTGGCTATGCTTGTTAACCGTTAGTTGTTAATTTATTGAATTGTTAATTGCAAATTGTTTATTATATCTTCAAATTGCTTTTCTCCTGTTTTATTATCAAGTTTTTTCCAGCGTTCCACAATATTTAAAATGATAATAAAAGCGAGTATTTTTTCGATATTAAAATATTTGAAAAAAGTAAATTCTTCGAGAAATTTTAATTTAAGCACATCTATTTTCTTTTCTTTTTTTGATAAACTGTTGTTAGATTCTGCTATTTGCATTATTTCTTCTGCAT
>JAOZLS010000357.1 GCA_029934705.1 Bacteroidales bacterium
AAATGACAATAATCAGAATATTTAGAGACTTTATAGACGGACACTAATTAAACAAAAATTAATGAGTGTAATTTGAATAAATCTGTTCAAATTGCACTTCTAATTATACTTTACTAAGTTATATTCTGTTGATAAATAATAATATTACTAAATACTAAACTAATGCTTATTCTAGTCGTAATGCCTTCGTTACAACTGACTTTTAACTTTGTAAAGTAGAAATAATTAAAAATAATATAATGGCAAGTAATTTTGTAAAAGGTTTAAGAAAATGGAGTCGAATTTTACATCGTGATATAGGATTTTTCTTTATTGGAACATCTATAATTTACGGTTTATCGGGTATTGCCTTAAACCACCGCAACGACTGGAATCCTAATTATAGTGTTGAAGTAAATGATTTTGATACGAAAATAGATTTATCATCTAACCAAAATATTGTAGAAAATATTTACAGATTACTCGATGATGTAGATGACAGAGATAACTACAAAAAACATTATTATCCGAACTCCGACTATATTAAGATATTCCTTAACCAAGGCTCAACTGTTGTTGTTAACATTAAGACAGGGCAGGGGAGAGCAGAGTTTTTAAGACGACGGTTTTTAATTTACGAATCTAACTACCTACATTATAACCCTACAAAATACTGGACTTGGTTTTCGGATATTTTTGCTGGTGCTTTAATTTTATTTGCTATTACTGCTCTTTTTATGGTTAGAGGAAAAAAAGGTGCTTTAGGTCGTGGTGGAATTTACGCTATCGCTGGAATTATTATCCCAATAATTTTTCTGCTGTTTATGTAAAATAATAATCTAATTTTATAAAATAGAAGTAAATATATTTCACTTATGGAATGAGTTTTTTGTAAAAACACATCTCCTAAAAATCGACTTTTTTAATTACTTCAATATCATATACTAAGGACGAACGACCTGGTATTTTATTTCTATCGCCTAAAACTCCCATTGCCATATATGGAGGCATAATAAATCTGGCTTTTTCACCTATTTTCATTTGCAAAAGTGCTTCTTCAAGCCCCGAAATTTCGCCACTTTTCCCTAGCTTTATATTTTTAGCTCCTGTTAAATCTGAGCTATAACAAAGGTCTCCATTTAGCAGTTCAATTCTGTAATTAATTGTAACAATATTACCTGCCACTAATTTTTCATTATTGGTTTTATAATAAATTTCAGACCAAAGTCCTTTTGTACTTACATGCATATTCCAGTTTTTACGAAGAATAAAACTCTCAATACGCTCCTTGTCTTTTGTTAAAAGAAACTTATTTGTTCTAATTAAAGTATCCTTTATACCGTCATCATTAACTTCTTTTGGCTGGTAGGTTACAATATGTTTATCGCTATCATTACAAGCAATAATAACCATAATGGTAGCGATAAATAATATTACAAAGTGTTTTTTCATTTACTCCTATTTTATTTTAATACCTTTTCAAAATTATCTTTACTTGTAGAAATAAATCCCATTTTTTTAAGGTACTTTTTATGATAATCAGAATTTGATTTTGCAATAAGTGTATTAAAACCAAGTCCTTTAAAGTATGAAACGAGATTTAAGTAAATATATTTTCCTGTTTTATAATCTCTATATTCAGGTGTTACAAAGTCTAAACCAACTTTTAGTTTACCGTCATCTTCTTTATGAGCTAAAAAGACTCCGGCAACTTTCATATTTCTTAAAATAAGAAAACTAACAGTATTTAGTTCTGGCTTATAGTTAAATCCTGGAAAAAAGGTTTCAATATCTTTTTTATAAAAATCTAGTATTGCAAGTAAGTAATTATTGTTTGCTCTAATTTCAAGCGTTTGAAATAATTCTTTTTTAGAATAAATTCTGAAAAGAAAAAAAACATCAACTGCAACAATAAAAGTGTTTAGCAAACCTACAGGAATTGCACCAAGCAAGAAGCCATAAGTTGCAAAAGTTGTAGCTCCAATTAAATTTATCCAACGGAATTTTACTATTGAGCTCATCATCATTGAAATGGCAATGATACCAGAGGCTACATAGCCTATGTATTGAAGAATTTCTGAATTCATAATTATATATTTTGTAAATGATATTAAGTTGAGAAACCCAACTTATTTAAAAAAAATGCTTGCAAAAGTAAACTTATTTTAGTTAAATAATACAAATATCAATATAATTATTCAAAATTATTTATTGCATCAATTATATAGCTTTCAACTTCTTCCAAATTAATATATAAACGTCCTCCTGATGCGTTTTTATGTCCACCTCCATTAAAATATTTTCGTGATAATGCATTTACATCATAATTGGTTTTTGAGCGTAGTGATATTTTCAAATACTTTTCGTGTTCAATTACTAAAATTGAAGTTTCAATATCTTTTATTGAAAGTGGCATATTAACAAAACCGTCATGGTCGCCAGATTTAAAATTAAACTTATCTAATTCTTCTTTGGAAATAATAATATATGCAGTATTCTTATTTTCAATAAATTTCATTTTTTCATACAAAACATAGCCTGAAAAACGCATTCTATCTATACTATAATTATTGAATATATTATTGTAAATTCCTTTTTTATCTATTTTATAAGAAAGCAATTTAGATGCAATTTCAAAGGTTCTTTGTTTTTCTGAATTAACCGTAAAGTTAATTGTATCAGTCATTAAGCCGGTGTAAATACTTGTTGCAACATCTTTATCAATAAGTTGTTCGTAGCCCATTAAAAGTATAAATTCATACACAATTTCGGATGCTGAACTAACTCCTGGGTCGGAAATAACAAAATCGGCACAGTCTTCGGGTTGCGGATGATGGTCGAGCATTATTTTTTTTGCTGGCGAGCTACTTAATATTTCTGATACATCGCCAACTCTGGAAAAGGCATTAAAATCGGTACAAAAAATAATATCGGCATTTTGCAAAAGCTCTTTTACTTTATTAGGTTTTTTGCTAAAGCTTACTATTTCATTAGAAAATGGAATTTTTTCCAGATTTTTAGAAATATCCGAAGGAACTACCATTGATACATCAAACTTTTCTTTTTTAAAAATTTGATATAAAGCTGTTGAACTACCAACGGCATCACCATCAGGTGCGTAATGAGATATTATTGTAATTTTTGTCGAAGCTTTTAATAAGCTCTTTATATCTGTAATTATTTGATTATTGATTGTTTTCACTATTTTATGTTTAAAAATTTGACAAAGTAAATTAAAAAAATCATATTTGTATATATAAGTTAATTAATAAATTTTAAAAATTAGATATGGGAAACTACACTTTCACAATGGTAAAGCCTACAGCTGTTGGTAATGGTAATGCTGCGGCAATTTTAAATGCTATAACAGAAGGCGGATTTAAAATTAAAGCAATGAAAATGCTTAGAATGAGTAAGGCAGAAGCTATGGTATTTTATGCTGTTCATAAAGAAAGACCTTTTTATGGTGAATTAACTGATTTTATGAGTGAAGGACCTATTGTTGCTGCAATTCTTGAAAAAGATAATGCTGTTGAAGATTACAGAAAGCTTATTGGAGCAACTAATCCAAAAGAAGCTGCAGAAGGTACAATTCGTAAGAAATTTGCTACGGATATACAAGCAAACGCTGTTCATGGTTCGGATAGTGATGAGAATGCTACTATTGAAGGTTCTTTTTTCTTTTCGGCAAAAGAAATATTTTAAGGAAATACAATTTTATAAAGTCGGGGTGCGACTAATAATTGCAAGTTGCAGAAAAGTTAAATTACTATTACGCAGTAAATTTTAAGAGTCGCACTCCTACTATGACAAAGAAGTATAGACTTTATTGACTAACTCTAATTAAAGGACAAGTTTTTTTATGTAATTACAATATTTTTTATTAATTCTTCACCTGCTTCTTGGTTAAGTCTATCAACTAATTCAGATTTTATCATTAGAAGTTCGTGCTTTGCTGCTGGCGATTTCATTTTTATATAAAACGTTTCATTTTTTATATATATACTTTCGGTATAGCGTGCAAAAGCTCTACCTACAATATATTCCCAATTTCGCTTCAAGTTTATTTCTTTCATCTTTCTCTCGGCTCCAATTGCTCTTAAATATTGTTTAAGTACTTCTTTTAATGGTTCTGAATTGCTTTTTCTCACTATAGGTATATTTTATATTTGTTGAATGTTTAGTTTTTGCAAAAATAATCAAAATCTGCTGGATATAAAAAATGTAGCAAATGAATTTAGCTAATTGCTGATAATTATTTCAAAATTCATAAAAACAAAGGCGGAAACTAATTAGTGCTTATCTGTAAAGTAGATTATAACCCTCAGGGTTTTAATGTTTGAGTCCACTCCGAAAAGTCATTATACCCCTAAATCCCCTGAAGGGGACTTTGA
>JAOZLS010000358.1 GCA_029934705.1 Bacteroidales bacterium
GAAAGAAGTGCGAAATAATGACGACAAACTGGCAAATTATTTCATAACAATCCCTTAGTGCTTTAAAACTGAAAATAAATAAATGGAACAACGTCTTCGCTCCTAAGTTGTATTACAATTTGAACTACAACTATAAAAAATATCAGTTTTGCAATATATGGAGATTTTACAAATAAATCTATAATTTTATTGGTAAATTTAGTGGGTGATGCGTGCATTATAAATCCAATAATCATTAAAATAACCCACAATTTATGAGCTTGCCAAAATGGTATTGTGTATTTTTTTATGTTGGTATCTGTCATTATTTGTTTAATCATCATAAATGCTACATTTGAAGCGTTTATCATAACATTTATACTAATAATTTTATCGGTTCCGTCAATTTTTTCGGTTATTCTAATTTTTTCGCCTTTTATTGATTCTAACGTTTCCGTTATGGTATCAACTGCAACTTTATTATCTAAAAATATTACTCTAACCGTTTGCGAACTATCTGTTTTAGATATAACCTCCGACATATACTCTAAATCGGCTCCATTTTTAATTGTCGATTTTACAGTCGTTTCAGGAATATCAACTGCTCTAAAAAATATCCATAAAACTATTACAAAAATAAATGTTATAGTCCACGAAATAAATTTAACTGGCAGTATATTAGGTATTCTATCTAATAATTTTGATAAAGCTTTATGAATTGCTAAGCCAATGCCGTGCATTGAACCCCAAACAATAAATTTCCAGTTTGCACCGTGCCATAGTCCTCCTAAAAACATTGTTATAAACAAGTTTCGGTACATTTTCCATTTTCCTTTTCTATTCCCTCCTAATTGAATATATAAATACTCACGTAACCACGATGATAATGAAATATGCCATCGCCGCCAAAAATCGGTAATATTTAAAGATTTATAGGGAAAGTTAAAGTTTTGACCTAAATTAAAGCCCATAATAAGCGCTAAACCAATTGCCATATCGGAATATCCCGAAAAATCGCCATAAATTTGAAGTGTATATCCTAATACTGCCATTAAGTTTTCAAATCCAGAATATGAGCCTGGTGCTGCAAAAACAAAATCGTTGTATTGTGCAATATAATCGGCAATTACAGCTTTTTTAAATAATCCTATAATTATTAGCCAAAAGCCTGTCCATACAGCAGTTTTTGTAATTACTATTTTTTTGCGAAGCTGTGGTAAAAATAAATTTGCTTTTACAATTGGTCCTGCAACTAATTGTGGGAAAAATGATAAGAAAAAAGCATAATCAAGAAAATTCTTTGTAGGTTTTAATTTTTTCAAATAAACATCTAATACATAACTGATTGATTGGAATGTATAGAATGAAATACCAATTGGTAAGAATATATCTAAAGGTTGAAAATTACCTGCTAATATTTCTGAAAAACTTTTAAAGACATCAATATTAATACTGTTTATATATTCAGTTATTGCAGGAAAATCGCCAAATAAGTTTATTAAATTAACAAAATTTTCTAAAAAGAAGTTAGTATATTTAAAGTAAAAAAGTATTCCTAAACTAGACCATACAGAGAGTATAAGCCAAAGCTTTCGCCATTTTATTTTCTCGGCTCTGTGTATCATTAATGCAAATGAATAGTCGGTTACAGAGGTAAAAGCAAGAATTAAAAAATATATTCCGCTTGATTTATAATAGAAGAAAAAACTAAATAGTATAACAAAAACGGTTACAGATACCTTGTTTTTATATCTAACTGCATAAAAAATTAGAAATAGTATAAGTAATATAAAAAATGTTCCGCTGTTAAACAGCATCGGGCTTGAGGGGTCATAAAGAAAAATCTCTTTAATTTTGCCTAAAATATCTTCGGTCATCTACAATTGTTTCTTTTGTTTTAATAAATTACTTTTTAGGTTGCAATAATGTTGCATTTGGCGATATTTTATATCTTTTATCTGGAAAATCGAGCTTAATTCTATAATTACTCTTCGTAGTAATAAATTTTGCTATTGAATCCATCCAAAGTACAGCCGATGCATGTGTTGGGTGTGCTCCATCTTTATATCTTTTATAACTTAAATCTTTTGATGGGAAATATTGATATTTTCCTGCTGCATCGATAATTAAATCATTAATTCCTGTGTCGTCTTTCCAGTTTGGGGGGCCAACCCATATATATGGTATTGTATCAATTTGAGCAATTATTCTCTTTACATATTTTGCTCGTTTTGTTTTTATATTACCAACAAATAACTCGTTTGCTCCTAGTACTAACATTACATAAGTTGGCTTATACTGCTTTATAAAATGGCTTAATGTATCCGATGTTCCGTACCATAAACTTGACGAGCTATACCAAATTACCGATTTCATTTCGTGTCCGTTAAATGCTGTATAATCCCTTAATCGTAGCATTAGCCCTTCTAACATTGAGTCGCCAATTAATAATATTTTTTGCGAACTTGTATCTGTTACAATTTCTTCTTTATCGGTTGTATCCGAAAGATGTTGTAGGTTATTAAATCCTAAAACATCCAGAGTATCTACTGTAAATAAAAAATCTTTAATAGATGTTTTTTTTATGCTAACACCATAAACATCAATCTCTTTTGGGGAGAATGAATATATTGTTAATGTGAGCAATGTTATTGCTAAAATTGAAATAAACTGCCACAACGACTTTGTTGAACTCATATTATTTTATTTTTGATTGAGAGAACATCCACTGTAATAAGTTTTTAGTTGAATATGCTGCATTCCAACTAAAATGCCCTAAGCTTGGGTATTCTGTATATTTTGGTTTTCCTCCTTCTTTTCTAATTAAAAAAATCATATTTCTTGTTCTACTAACTTTCACAAGCTTATCTTTTGCACCATGAAAAGCCCATATTGGTATATTTTTAACTGTTGGTGCATAGTTTAAGTCTGCTCCGCCACATATTGGTATTGCTGCAGCAAATTTTTCTGGAAATCTAGATATTAAGTCCCATACTCCAAATCCACCCATTGATAAACCTGTAATGTATATCCTACTCGTATCTATTGGGTAATTTTCAATTATTTCCTCTATTAGCTCCATAGTTAATTTTGCGGGGAACGAAATTTCTTCGGGAAGTGTATGGCTGGATAATGTCCAGTCTGTTTCTGCCCAACGATAATTCTCGGGGCATTGTGGAGTAATTACAAAACAAGGGAAATTTATTAAGTTTGCTTGGTCGGCAAATATTTTTGCTCCATGAATTAATTGTTTTTCGTTATCGTTACCTCTTTCGCCTGCTCCGTGTAAAAATAAGACTAATGGATACTTTTTTGTAGAATCGGAACAAGAGGTATATGAAACAAGAGGCTCTAACATTCTGTATAATAAGCTATCCCCATAAGCATTATGATGGATTTTCTTTTTGAATAAGTCTAAATTTTGTGCATTTAAGCTTATTGATGATAAGATAAATATAAAAAGGATTAATTTGCTTTTCACGTGTATAAATTTTATAAGTTGTAAATGTATTAAACATTTTACAAATAGCAAATTACAACGATATTTTGTTTAAACAAACTTCTAACATTTTTCTTATTCTACTTAAAAATAATTTGACACTTTCGATGTCTTTTCAAAGCCTAAAGCATTTTTTGTTCGGTCAATTGTATCAATAATTAGTTCTTTAGATTTAAAAAATAACTTTTTATTATTTCGATTTGATTAAGAACTGATTGAAATGTTATAAACACAAAGTAAAGAGCCTTTGCTGCTTGCAACAATTTTTTTCAAGTGCTGAATTCACGCATAATATTAATTTCTTCGTGTTCAACACTTGGCAAATCAATAATGTGAGGAAACTCTCTTTGTCGCCAATTGTATAATGTGCTATTTGGTATTTATTTAATTATTTTGTAATCTAAAATGCCTAATTTGTCTTTTATTAAAAGGTTGGTATGATAAGTTCTTTTTATTTCTAATATGGAATAAATATTTTGTATTTCTTCGTTCAACTTATTAAACTTCCTGTTGCCATCCAAATGTAATTTGTAGAATGTTTTTTTAATATCCTGTGTAATAATATTAAAAATCAATATTGTTATAAAGTTGCTAATGTAAATAAAATCTTAGTTTTTTGTTCAATTCTAAAATCATATTTACAAAATTTATATTCAAAATTTCAAAATAGAGATATTAATTTTTAATATTCGCATCCAGAATTCTAAATTCTTTAACAAGTTTAAATTTCAATGTTTTTTTCAAGAAATACATTATAATCGTTTTTATACTTTTATGTAAGCAAAATGCAAATTTAAAGTAGAAGTTCAAAAGTTTTGAGGAATTTGTCTGCAAATAAAAAAAGAAAGGGTTTACAAATTAATGTAAACCCTTGTCTTTCAAGT
>JAOZLS010000359.1 GCA_029934705.1 Bacteroidales bacterium
GAAAGCAAATAGTTCTTCCGAAATAAAAAAAAGTATTGCAAAACTTGGTAATCCAACAATAATTAATTTTTTTACTACAGATATAAAAGTACTTTTTGAATTCCCAAGCCTATTTCTTTCACTTGCAGCTTCTTGCATATAAACTTGCCCAACCGATGTTCCTATTAATGCACCTGGAACAGCCAAAATTCTATTTGCCAAGGAATAAAAGCCTAAAGTAGCAATAGTAAAAACAGTTGATGTTAAAACACTTATAAGCTCAACAGCCAAATTATTTGCAAGTGTCGCAGGAAAAGTAAAAATAGGAAATCTCTTATATTTTCGAGCAACATTTATTATATTTTTCTTATTTATAGTTCTTAAAAGTTCCTTATCTTTTATTGTATTTTTAAGTAATTTTAAATTACCAAAAAAATTAGCAGAACCGTAACCTGCAATTAAGCCTGCTGCCCCAGGTTTTAAAATACCAATTATTAATTGAATTAAATTCATTGCTACCGACTTATATACTTTAGCTTTAGCAATTTCTTTATAAGCCTTAATACGTGTATTATAATAATTTAACATATTAAATAAACCTATTAAAAAGACCACTAAAGGAATAAAATAAAGCCAAGTAGATAATCTATCATCTTTTAACCAAACTAATGCGTTATCGTGAAAAAACAATAAAAAGACTAATAAGAATATACTTAAAGAAGTAGAAATAATAGTACCTAGACTAACAATATTAATAGCCTCTGTTTCTTTTTTTGGTAACAAAACCGCCATTTCGTAACGTGCATTAGCAATAGTTCCAAAAATAGAAGTTAGTGACATAAATACAGCCAATAGGCCAAAATCCTCTGGAGTATATATTCGAGTAAGAATTGGCGAAAATAAAATAGGTAAAGCCTGTGCAATAACACTACCCGTAAGTAAAGTCAAAAGGTTTTTAAGAAAACTCGACTGGTTAATTTTTTCTTTTATTATATTTATAATATTCACAAAATATGTTTTTAAAAATAAGCCACAAAGATAAATGAATAGCTAACACAAAAAAAAGTAATTAAATTATTTTTAATAAAGCATTAAAAACATCTAAAACTTTAAATATTATGCTCAATACTAACACGTTATTTAATACTAAATATATAATTTTAAAATAAAGTGAAATAAAAAAAAAGGCAACCAGCCTGATTTATAATACATTAGGTGTTTTTCAAAAAAAAGACTAAAAAAAAGACTAAAAAAAAGTCATAACTCTTTTATTTATAAAAAGAAATGCTTTATATTTGCACTCCGCAATAAGAAGTAAATAATTGATAATTAAAATATTTAATAAGATGACAAAAGCAGACATCGTTAATGAGATCTCTAAACAAACAGGAATTGAAAAAATAACAGTTCAAAAAACTGTTGAAGCCTTTATGGAAACAATACGAGAATCTTTAGAGAGTAATAACAATGTATATCTTAGAGGTTTTGGAAGTTTTATCGTAAAAAAGAGAGCTAAAAAAACAGCAAGAAATATATCAAAGAACACAACGATAATAATTCCGGAACACTATATTCCGTCATTTAAACCTTCGAAATCGTTTACTAACAAAGTAAAAGGAAACGTTAAGTAATTAAATTTCAACCAATAAAAAATATAATATTATGCCAAGTGGTAAAAAAAGAAAAAGACATAAAATGTCAACGCATAAACGTAAAAAACGTTTAAGAAAAAACAGACATAAAAAGAAGAAATAATATTTTTAGTCTGGAAAACAATATACTACCAAAGAGCCTTCTTCGAGGCTCTTTTTGGTAGTATATAAATAATTAAATAATTAAAGTGAAAGAATTGTGAGCAATGAACTAATAATTAACGTTACAAACTCCGAAATTTCAATTGCCTTAACCGAAGATAAAAATTTATTAGAACTTCATAAAGAAAAAAGCAATCCGAAATTTACTGTTGGAGACATATATTTAGCACGCGTAAAAAAGATAATGAATGGTCTTAACGCTGCTTTTATAGATGTTGGATATGAACGTGATGCATTTTTACATTATTTCGATCTCGGACCTCAATTCATTACACAGCAAAAATTTATTAATAAAGCTATTGGGCAAGTTACTCCTCCCTCTATTGACGATATTAAAATTTATGACGATATTGATAAAAAAGGCAAAATTTCTGATGTACTAACAGTTGGACAAACTATTTTAGTACAAATTGCCAAAGAACCAATATCAACTAAAGGACCTAGATTAAGTTCTGAAATATCAATAGCAGGAAGAAACCTTGTATTAATACCTTTTTCTCCTAAAGTATCGGTTTCGCAAAAAATTAAATCGAAAGAAGAAAAAAGTAGATTAAAAAAATTAATACAAAGCATACGACCTAATAACTACGGAATTATTGTAAGAACTGTTGCAAAAAATAGACGTGCAGCCATTTTAGACGAAGAAATTCAAACTCTTGTAAAAAAATGGGAAGACGCAATTGCTAAAATGCACAATTCGACAACTCCTGTAATGGTAATTAGTGAGTTAAACCGACCAGCATCACTACTCAGAGATGTGCTTAGTAACTCATTTAACCATATACACGTTAATAACGAAGGTGTTTACAATCAAATAAAGGAATACATTAGTGTTATAGCTCCCGAAAAAGAGAAAATTGTTAAAATGTACACAGGTAGAGTACCTATTTTTGAACATTTTGACATTATAAAGCAAATTAAAGCATCTTTTGGAAAAACTGTAACAATAAAAAGTGGTGCATACCTTATTATAGAGCACACAGAAGCCCTACACGTTATTGATGTAAACAGTGGAAACCGTAGCAAAAAGGCAAATAGCCAAGAAACAAATGCTTTAGAAGTAAATTTACTTGCAGCCGAAGAAATAGCTCGTCAGTTAAGACTACGAGATATAGGCGGAATTATTGTAGTGGATTTCATAGACTTAAACTCAATTGAGAACAAAAAGAAAGTTTATGAAAAAATGAAAGAAGAAATGGAAAAAGACCGAACTAAACATAGCATATTACCGCTAAGTAAGTTTGGACTAATGCAAATTACTCGACAAAGAGTAAGACCCGTTACCAATATTGAAACAAAAGAAACATGCCCTGTATGCGACGGCACAGGCGAAATTACACCAAGTATTTTATTTATTGATGAAATAGAAAACCATTTAAGATATATAATAGAAAATACAAACGAAAAAGTTAACCTACACGTTCATCCGTATATCGAAGGATATTTGAATAGAGGTCTTTTTTCTAAAAAAATAAAATGGTTTTTCAAATTTAAAAAACTTATAAAAATTGTTCCCGCAATAACGTATTCATTCTTAGAATACAAGTTTTTAAATTCTGATGGAGATGAAATAAAATAAAAATAAGGCTTACAATAATTTGTAAGCCTTATTTTTTTTCATATAAATCAGAAACTGCACAAATAATATTATTTTTTTCTAAGATATTTATAAAAATTATTAACTAGAAATTTTATCTTTGTAATAGTTTAATAATTATATAAAAAAACAACTGAATTATACATAATAGCATGGATATAAATTTAAAAAAGCCACTCGCATTTTTCGACCTAGAAACAACAGGTGTTGATGTTGTAAACGATCGTATTGTAGAACTCTCAATCGTAAAAATTAATCCCGACCAAAGTAAGGATATTAAAACAATGCGAATAAACCCTACAATTCCAATTCCTAAACAATCCTCTGAAATACACGGTATTTATGACGACGATATTAAGGATGCACCAACTTTTAAAGAAGCAGGGAAAAATATTGCTAAATTCCTTGATGGCTGTGATTTAGCTGGTTTTAATTCAAACCGATTTGATATTCCGTTGCTGATTGAAGAATTTTTAAGAGCTGATATTGAATTTAGCATGAAAAATAGAAACTATATAGATGCTCAAGTCATTTTTCATAAAAAAGAACAAAGAACATTAGTTGCTGCATATAAACTTTACTGTGGTAAGGACCTTGAAGGAGCTCATGGTGCCGAAGCTGATACTTTGGCTACTTATGAAGTATTAAAAGCCCAAATCGACAGATATGACGATTTAGAAAATGATGTAGAATATTTATCGAAATTCTCAAAACATAATAATAATGTTGACTTTGTTGGCAGACTCGTATATAACGATAAAGGCGAAGAAACTTTTAACTTTGGAAAACACAAAGGCAAAACCGTAGAACTCATCTTACAAAAAGAACCATCATATTACGCATGGATGATGAATAGCGACTTTCCTCGTTATACAAAAAAAATTCTTACAGACATAAAACTTCGCCAATTCGGAAAGTAAAAAAAATAGACCTGACAGCGTGCTTGCACCTGTCAGCGTCTAAAATATAAAA
>JAOZLS010000360.1 GCA_029934705.1 Bacteroidales bacterium
AGTTATAATAAAATACAATCTGAAATAGTTGTTCAAAAAATTATGAGCCTTAGCAAACAAAATAATGTTAAAGAAGTAATTGCAATAGTTGACGATATTTATTCGCAATTTACAAGTCTTGATTATGCTGCAAATTCTATTTTATTTAGTAAAGGTTTGGCTTATTTAAAATTGAATAAACCAATTAATGAAGTTACAGAAATATTCCTTAAATCACTAAAAGACCATCCGTATAACATACGTACACTTAATGGTTTGGCATATATATATCAAAAAAATAAAAATAATGAAGAGGCTCTAAAATATTGTGAAATAGCATTAGAATATAGCCCAAACGATTTGAATACTACAATACTTTATGCTAAAATTAAAGACAGAATGTATGGCTTAGACTCGGCATACAACGAAATAAGAAAGTTGAAACCCAGAAAACGAAATAAAGGTTATAATAAATATTTGGGTAATTTATTAATACGAAAAATTAATGTTTTAGTTGAACCTATAACAAGTGTTTTGTTAAAAAATAAACTTATAAAATCAGCTTCTAAACCCGAATTTTTGTATAAAACATATATTGAAGCATATAAGGAAAACAAAGAATTTGAAAAAGTATTTTTAGAAAAAAAGTTAACTAAAATAGCGAATAAACCTAAATTTGTTAACGATAGTTCTATTTTAATATTAGCTAATAAATATAAAATAAGTTTATAAATGGCAAATCCAATTTTAAGTATTGTAATGCCTGTATATAATCGCGAAAAATATATTACAGCTTCTGTAAAAAGTATTTTATCGCAAACGTTTACAAATTTTGAATTTATTATTGTTAACGATGGCTCAACCGATAAAACCGTCGAAATTATTAAAAGTTTTAACGATAAAAGGATATTACTGGTTGAAAATGAGCAAAATAGAGGTATCGTTTATTCTCGTAATAGAGGATTAGCTCTTGCAAAAGGTGAATATATAGGAATGTTTGATTCTGATGATATTGCCTACCCAGAAAAATTTGAAAAGCAAATTCAATTTTTAAAAAACAATACAGACGTTGGAATGGTTGGTTCGTGGGTAAAGCATATCGATGAAAATGGAATAATTCAGCAAACCAAATGGAAGTTAAAGGCTAAGCCCGAATTTATACCAGCAATAATGCTTTTTAGAAATTATTTTGTACAAGCAACAGTTGTTATTAGAAAAACTGCGTTGCCACAAAATGGATATTCTAAAGGCTTTGATATTGTTGAAGACTCAAAAATGTGGTTTGATGTTTCGCTGAAAAATAAAGTTGCAAATATTCAAGAATATCTACTGAATTATAGAGTACATACAGGCGGAATCTCAAATGTTGGAAGTGAAAAACATAAGGAGAATTCAAAAAAACTATTCAAATACATTTTTAATCATCTTGAAATAAACGCAACTGATAATGAGTTAGATTTGCATTATTTAATTAAAAACCAGGATAATATAAAATCAATAATTGAATTAAAGGCAATTGAGCAATGGTTATTAAAAATAGTAAGACAGAATGAAAAAGTAAAAATGTATGATCCTGTAATTCTTAAAAAAGTAATATTTAATAGATGGATAAAAAGTTGCTACAAAGCAAAATCACTTCATTTTAAAATGTTAGTTCTACTATTAAAATCAAAAGCCACTCGATTTTTAATTTCATAATTTAGTATGAAAACAACAGTTAATGTTTCAATTCTTGCAACAAATTATAACAATGGAAAGTTTCTTAAAGCTTTTTTTGAAAGTATAATAGAATCAACTGTCCTGCCTAATGAAATTATTATTGTTGATGACGGTTCAACCGATAATTCAATAAAAATAATAAATGAATTTAAGAAGAAAATAAATATTGATTTATTAAAATTTGATGAAAATAAAGGCAGAGCAACAGCATTAAATTACGGAAAAAAAGCCTGTACAAGTAAATATACTTTAATTATTGACCCCGACGATATTTTATTGCCTAATAGAATTGAAACTCAATTCTTGTATATGGAAGAAAATAAAGATATTGATATTTTGGGAGGAAACGTAATATATTTTAATTCAGAAACTGGCGAAAAACTTAATAAATCTAATTTTCCAACAAGCCATAAGGATATTTACAAAACGTATTACAAAGGCGAAAATGGTATTTTGCAACCAACAATACTTGCAAAAACAAATGTTATGCAAAGGCTAAATTATATTCAAATTGCACCAGGTCAGGACTATGTTTTTTTTGCAAATCTTGCCAAATTAAATTATAAATTTTCAGCCTTAAAACAGCCTGTTAATTTAATGAGAATTCATACAAATAGTGTTGTTAGTAATATTAACTTTGCATCAATACAAAAAATATTTTTACAACGCGACAAAATATTTAATACCAAAACAAATAACTTGCATATATTCATATATTATAAATATTTATATTTTTATAGAAAATCGATGTTAACAAATAATAAGGTACTGAAATACTTTTTTTTAGCTATTTCTGTTATTTTGAATCCTATAAAATTATTAAAAAGATTAAAACATAATTAAATTGAAAACCAAAATTGCAATATTAGGAACACGTGGAATACCAAATAATTACGGAGGATTTGAGCAGTTCGCACAATATCTTTCAAAAGGTTTGGTTGCTAAAGGCTGCGAAGTATCGGTCTATAATTCACATAATCACCCTTTTAAAAATAATGAATGGCAGGGAGTAAATATAATTCATAAATATGATCCTGAATATTTAATAGGTTTGTCGGGGCAATTTATCTACGATTTTAATTGTATAATTGATAGCCGAAAGCGAAAATTCGATATAATTTTACAACTTGGTTACACCACAAATTCTATTTGGCATTTTTTATTACCACGCAAAGGCATTCGTATATGTAACCCCGATGGTATGGAGTGGAAAAGAGCTAAATATCCTAAACCAATTAAGAAATTTTTGAAATATGCCGAAAAACTTGCTGTAAAAAGTAATCATGCTCTAATTGCCGATTCAAAAGCTATAAAAAAATATTATATTGAAAATTATAAAAAGGACACATATTATTCTGCATATCCAGCAGAACTTTTTAAAAATCCGAACCTTGAAAAATTGCTGAAATATAAAGTTGAACCTTATAAATACAATATGCTTATTGCTCGTTTGCAGCCAGATAATAATATTGAAACAATAATAAAAGGAACGGTAGAATCAACTAATAATTTTCCATTATTAATTATAGGAAACCACGAAAATAAGTATGGTCGATTTCTGCAAAAAAAATATAATGATAAAAGGTTAATCTTTTTGAATGGAATTTATGATATTGAATTATTAAATAATTTACGTTACTTTTCTAATCTATATTTTCATGGACACTCGGCAGGAGGTACAAACCCCTCATTGCTAGAAGCAATGGCAAGCTCATCGTTAATTATGGCACATAATAACCCTTTTAATAAAGATGTTTTAAACGAAAATGCTTTTTATTTTAATAATAGTAACGATATTAGCAATTTGCTAAATTCAGGCATTCAAAAAATGGATAATAATATTAATATTGAAAAAAATAAGACTGAGATTACCGAAAATTATGGAATTCAGAAAATTATTGATGAATATTACTCAGTTTTTGAAAAATATATGAATTTACATAAAAAGTAAATATCCAAAGTTAATAAAGTAATGCTAAAAGAAAACGAAAGGTTATACAATAATGTACTAGGCATATTTGACGTCGCATTGTCATTATTAGCCTTTGTATTAGCGTATTATATTCGTGTTTTTACTGTGGCAAAAACATTAATGTACTCCGACCAATACCTTATTCTGGGTATATTAATAATTCCTATTTGGTTTGTTTTATTTAAAATAATAAATATGCAAACAGGGCAAAGAGTAAAAGCATATTCTATTGTTTTAATTGAATATGCAATAATTATAAGTATTGGAACGTCTATTCTTTTTATGTCTATATTTTTATTTAAGCTAGATAATATTAGTCGTTTAGCTATATTTATGTTTGCAATTACAAATTTTTTATTTCTATTTATCTCAAAAGTTCTTTTTTATAAAATAATAAAGAAAAAAACATTAAAAGGCGAAGGAGTAAAAAATATAATTTTAATTGCCGATGAAACCTCAATTGAATTTGTCGAGAAAATTATAAATGGTAAGCAATGGGGATATAAAATATTTTCAATAATTTCGGACTCTGAAATAATAATGGCTAAATACTCTAATAATTACAAAATACAAGCAAGCACAATAAATATTGATAAAGTAACCGAAGAAAATGTAATAGATGAAATAATTTATTGTAAAAATAATATTGATATAAACGAAGTTAAAAAGCT
>JAOZLS010000361.1 GCA_029934705.1 Bacteroidales bacterium
GCTAGACGGTATTTACGAACTGGAAAAAATGCAAGATGAAGAATAATAAAAAAAAAGCCCTCGATGTCGAGGGCTTTTTTTATGTTAAATTTATTACAATTTTAAATTAATACAGATAATATACGGCTAATAAGCTTTAAGTCCGTCTCTTTTCCTTGTTCTACTCTTTGCAATTCAAGTATTGGAACTTTTAATTTTTCAGCTAGTTTTTTTTGACTAACATTTTTCACTTTTCTATATATACGTATTAAATCATTTGAAGGTAAAACAACATTATTTCCCTTATAATATAACGTATCACCTCCTATTGCGTAATAGCCAAAATCATCTTTAAGACTTTTGTGCTTAAAAGTAAGCCCACCATGTTCAATAGTCATAGTTTTAAAAACATCAGTGTTTAATATTTTCTTTTTATACTTATCTTCACTTAGTTTTTTGAAGTCAAACTTTTTTATTTTATAATCATCAAATAAAAAGACAACCGTATGCTTTTTAACATCTATATCAATTATTTGTAAAATTTTTATTATTTGTTTCATCTTCTTAAATTAGGGTTTCTTTCGTAAAACGTTGTAATTAAGTAATCTTCATTATCTTCAATATAACCAATAATTATTTTTAATTTATTACGAGGAAATTTCCCCTCTATTAATTCTCTTGTTGATATATCAATAATAGCATCATACTCAGCAAACATAATATGAACATGTGGCGGATTATGGTCGTTTCCATAAATGTAAATAGATATTCCTTTGTATTTCATTTGTCCTTTGTTTTACAAATATATGAATTTAATCTATATTAGGTATTTTTTCAAACAATAATTCAGCCCTAAATACTCTATAATATTGCTTATCATTTTCTAAAGCCTGCATTTTTTTAAACAATTGGCTTTCCGTTTCAAAACTTTCAATTTTAACAATCTCATTTTCGTAATCGTGATTCTTTTTTAGAATTTCAATTATATACATATTTTCTATTTATATAAATTTTTTAATATATTCTCAATTGTTTTTTTGCTTGTGTTTTGATATTTATTTAATAAATATTCTGTAAGCTCCTTTTTTTCATCAGCCATGTAGTCAAAAAACATTTCTTTTTTAGTTTCTTCGTCTGCGTCTAAATCGTTATAAAAAACGTTTTTAAATCTTATTTTTGTCATTTCCTTTAAAAAAGTAAATTTTAAATTTAAGATATTTACAACTTCTTGATTTTTTTTATTAGACAATATCTTAATGTAAATATATAGACTGGTAAAAGCTATTATTAAGATTAAAACGATAAGACTATATAAATCAATTTCTAGCACTAGATTTTTAAATTTAACAAGATTAAATAATTTATTGTTTATAAATATAATAATAAAAAAGTTTGATATATTTAATTTTCTTCAATCAAAAATTCATTTTTCATAAATTTGACGACTTTGGCGTTTAAAATATTACTTGATTTTTGGTATCCTAATTTTTTTAATTCTTCATACAAAACAACATTCATAAAACGGCTTCTTGTTCTATCTGAAAAGCCTAATATTTTACTGAGGTCTTGTTTTGTAATATTTTTTGCCTTTTCGCTCATAGTTGTATAATTCTATTATAGTGAGCATTTTCTTTTAAAGCTTTTTTATTTATTTCAAACTTTTGAGCTTTTATAAAATCAAATTTTGGTAGTCGGTTTTTTACTTTGTCTATATTATCTATTGTCCTAAACAATACAAGATGTGTTGAAAAAGTAAATAAGAAGGACGGCACAATTTCGGAAAAACCATGAGCTGCAAAAGCAAGGTCTAACATGTGTTGCCGTCGTCTTATTGCTATACTTCTTAACATTTCAGCCTCTTTACCCGTTGCCGAAATATTAAAACTTCGGTAATCATCAAAGATAAGTAAGCCGTCAAAGTATTGTTTGAAAATTTTATCTAAAGTCCCTGGTCTATATATAGTTTTTGCTTTGCCTGTAAAATTTACAAAATTATCTATTTCATCGAATTCTGTCCACTCAGCTGCATCAACTGTAAGTATCAAAACACGCCCTCCGTTTTTTATTTCAGTATCCGCTAATTTATTTAAGAAAGTTGTTTTACCAGTTCCGTTAGTCCCTAGTAGTAGGCTCATTCTCGTTTTTCGGTTCATCGCTTTTTTTACTTTCTGTTTCAGGCTCTTTTACTTCGTTCTCTTTTTTATCTTGTTTTACTTGTACAATTATTGGTGTGTAAGTAGCAGTAAGAATAACAATTATTTGCATCCATACAGGTATATTGAAATTATCGGGGATGTAAAAAGCAACAAGTTTTGCAAGTTCTTTTTCAGAACTAGCATCGGGCTTGTATCTGCCTTTTTCTTTTACTCCAGAAACGGCTTGCAATATGCCATCCATTGTGCCAGTAAAAAAGCTTACAACCATGCCTGCAATGTCTTTTTTTTCTGAATCAGTAAGAAGTTTTGGCGTTTCCGTCTCAAAAATTTCGGGTTCGTCTTCATCTACCTGCACATCGCCTTTTGGAATATCATTTTTAAACGTTTCCCTTGGGGTTTCAAATGCTGAAAAAAAATCAGTTTCGTTTATTACCTGGTCTTCATCTTCTTTTGTGAAATTATACATTGCTTAATAGTTGTTTTAAGAGTTCAGAAACTTTTAGACTTTTAATCTCTTCACCTTTATTTTCAAATGTTGTTTCGGCAATTATTCCTCTATCATTTATTGTTATTCCTTTTAAAACAGGAACTTCGTTTTGATCAAGAACAATCATATAAACAAATTTATCATTGTGCTTGTTTTGCTCTTTATTTATTAAAGCTTTTATTGCATTACCAACACCGTCAAGCTTTCCCATTATTTGAGGGATAAAACCCTTTAGTAAGCCTAAATTCATTACCTTGAGTGTTTTATGTGTCTATTTTTGCCTACTTCTGTTGAAATAACTTGAGTGTATCTTACTCGTGTGTTTTTTCGATTGTTTATACGTGTAAACCGCTTTCTTCCAAAAAGGAAATCACTCAATATTTTATTGTCGCTCATTTATGTAATTTTTAATTTCGGTTTCGATTGTTTTCTTTGAAAGAATTGGACGTAATACTTTATTAGCAGCACTACCTACGATTACTGATGTTAGAAAGTTTGCAATGTTTTCGTTATTGTTTTCACAATTAATTTTATCGAAAACACCGTTTAGTTTTCCGCCTTTGTTCATTTCTTCAAAAAGCAATACTGTTTTTTTGTCTTTTAAATATGTGTTTACAAGCTTTTGATGAAATTGTGAGAGTGTTACGATTACTTGATTGTCATCAAGTTTAATTCGCGAACTAACTTTATTACTTAGTTCAACAACTTTACTTTCTGCGTTTAACTGACTAGCAACAAGTTCGGTTATTCTTATTTTGGCTTCTGTTAGCTTGTTTTCGCTGTTTTCAAGTTTTGTTTTCAATTGTAAAACAAATGTTTTCAAGTTTTCAATTTCTTCTAAATCTGTTTTCATTGATTTTTCAACAGGTTTTTTCTTTGATAAAGCACTTTCGATTAAGGCTTCAAGAATTTTCCTATCACTACTTAAATTAACGCCGTATTGCTCTTCATATACTTCTATGAATTCGTTTGCTATTTCAATAACATCCGTACTAATACGTGTCGTAAATTGTTTTTTGTCTTCTGATAATCTAGGCATGGTATTTTTTATTTGAAATTATTGCTGTAACTTTGTTTTTAAGTGTTTTCTTTATGTTTTCAAAATGAAAACATAATTGCACCTCAAAAGAATAAGATGCAATTTTTAACCTACAATCCTTTATTTTCAAATTCTTTACCTCTCTTGTATGCTCTTGTTGAGCTTACTTCTATCGTTTCAAGTTCAGCACATTTTCTTCTTTTCGTAAATGCTTTGCCTGCATATTCTCTATCTATCCAGCCGATAAAATTAACCTTGCTATCGTATATATGAAAAATTCGATTTGGATTACCACTTCTTGTATTTTTTGCTTTAAGTTCCTGGTAAATAATGTTTTTGTTTCTTAATTTTTCCATGTTTTCAAATATTTTTAGATGTTTTTAAAATGCAAACATCTGAAAACATTTGTAAACACTTTTGCAATTATGAACGATTACAAACGATTACAAACGATTTTGTTCAATTATGAACGATTACAAACGGTTTTATGAAATTAAGTTGTAGATTTACATAAGTAAAAGAGAACATGTAAAAACACGTTTCACAATTGTTTCACATTTACACTTTTAAGTAATGGTTTAAAATTTTGATTTGCAGGACATAACAAGGGATTATAAACAAGTCCCTTCCTCTCCGCAAAACCACTGTAACTTTTAAAAAACAAGGCAGTTATAGAA
>JAOZLS010000067.1 GCA_029934705.1 Bacteroidales bacterium
CGCCTTTCGGCACCCGACAAGGCGAACCGCCGACTCATCACGCCCTACTTCGCGCACTACGCCTTTCCACCGCTGATCGAGCGTGGGGAAATGGATTTTGTGCTGGACCAATATCGCAAATGTTGGGGTTGGGCGCTTGAGGATGACCGCAAAACTTGGATCGAGGTTTTCGACACACGCTGGTCGCACGCGCATCAATGGGCCGGCGCACCGACATGGCAGCTTTCCCGTTACGTGCTGGGTCTTGTGCCGCGTTACGATCTGGGGAAAAACCATTACGTTTTCAATTTCATGTAAAAATATAAATAATTGTTTACAAATATGACTGCAAAGAAAAGAAAAATAACGATAATAACCATTTTATTCCTTTTATCAACAGGCTTAACTCTGTCATATAAAATATACAACATTATTTTTAAACCTAACGTAATAACTAGTGGTTTTATTTATATACCAACAAATTCTAATTTTAATACCGTTTGCGATACTCTCAAGCAAAATAATTATTTACAAGATTTAACTTCTTTTAAAAGAGTTTCATCAATAAAAAAATATAATAAAGTAAAGGCTGGAAGGTATGAGTTAAAGGAGGGTATGTCTAATAATGATTTAATAAATTTATTACGTTCAGGTAATCAAGCAACTGTTACTATTACTTTCAATAATATTAGAACTTTAGATCAACTAGCAGGAAAAGTGTCAAAAATAATAGAGGCAGATTCGCTCACTTTAATTGAACTGTTTAATAATAAAGATTATATTTCAGAATATGGATTTAACGAGCAAACACTTATTTCGATGTTTATACCCAACTCATATCAATTTTATTGGAATAGTTCGGCTAAAACGTTTTTTGAAAAAATGAATAAGGAATATTTACGTTTTTGGAATGATGAAAGGCTCGAAAAAGCTCAGAAAATTGGATTAACTAGGCAAGAAGTTTCAACCTTAGCATCAATAGTGCAAGCAGAACAATCACAGCATAATAGCGAAAAACCAACAATTGCAGGTTTATATATTAATAGATTAAAAATTGGAATGATTTTACAAAGTGATCCAACTTTAATATTCGCTTTAAATGATTTTACAAAAAAAAGAGTTTTGTTAAAAGACAAGGAGGTTGAATCGCCATATAATACATATAAATATGCCGGTTTGCCACCAGGACCAATAAATATGCCAGAAATATCGACTCTTGATGCTGTTTTAAATTACAAAAAGCATAATTATTTATTTATGTGTGCAAAAGAAGATTTTTTAGGTTATCATTATTTTGCAAAAACTAATAGGCAGCATGAAGTTTATGCCGGAAGATATAGAAGAGCTTTAAATAAAAATAAAATTTGGAAGTAGATTATTTAAAATAGTATAAAATATTGTACCTTTTAATTTTGAGTATTGAAATAGGTTAAAAATAACTAAATGAAAATGAATATAAATATAGAGTCGGAAGTTGGAGTATTAGAAGGAGTAATATTGCATACACCAGGTTTAGAAGTTGAAAATATGACACCAGAGAATGCTGAGCGTGCTTTGTACAGCGACATATTAAATTTATCGGTAGCTCAGTCTGAATATTCTAAATTTAGAGGAGTATTAGAAAAAGTAACAAATGTTTTTCAGGTAAAAAATTTATTAGAAGATATTTTACTAATGCCAAGTGTAAAAAATTCGTTAATAAACAAAATTACCGACAATTGTATAGCACCAGAAGTTAAAAATTATTTGTTGGAGCAACCTTCCAATAAGTTAGCAACAATGTTAATTGAAGGTGTTGCAAAGCAAAAAAACTCGTTAACAAGCTACCTTAGCGATAGATATTTTACTTTAGAACCATTGCATAATTTCTTTTTTACACGAGATGCTTCTTCTGCCATATTGCAAAGTGTATTAATAAACAGAATGGCAAATCCTGTTAGAAAAAGAGAGTCGTTAATAATGGAGTCAATTTTTGATTTTCATCCAAAATTTATTACTAAAACAGCTAGCCCTGAGTATAGTAGGCAGTTTAACGAGAATATCTCAATGGAAGGTGGCGATATTTTAGTTGCCCGAAAAGATATTTTGATTATTGGAACTGGTATAAGAACTACATCGGAAGGTATAGATTATTTAGCAAAGAAAATTGAAAGTAGAGAAACTGTCAGACATATTATTGTACAACAATTACCTGAATCTCCTGAGTCGTTTATTCACTTAGACATGGTTTTTACTTTTTTAGATAAAGATGCATGTATGGTTTATGAGCCACTTATTTTAAAAAATAATAAATATAAAACTCTTCATTTGGTTGTTGATAATAGTAAAATAATTTCAATTACTGAAGAAGAAAATATACCAGAGGCACTCGCAAAACTAGGAATGCCAATTAAAGTTCATTTATGCGGAGGAAAACAAACACACAATCAAGAACGTGAACAATGGCACAGTGGTGCAAACTTTTTTGCTTTTGCTCCAGGTAAAATCATTGGTTACGAAAGAAATGTTCATACACTGGAAGGTTTAAATAAAAATGGCTACTCAATTATTCCTGCCGCAGATATTATTTCGGGAAAAGAAGATGTAAATAAGCACAAAAAGCTAGTTGTAGCAATCCCTGGTTCAGAATTATCAAGAGGTGGAGGCGGAGCAAGATGTATGACAATGCCTATAAAACGAAAAAGTTTGTAACTTATAATATAAAAAGAAGTGTTTGGTTATATTGTTAGTTTATAGCATAATTAGAGCATTATTTATTTATACTTAGACAAAATTAAGAGTAAAATAAGTTAACTAATTTCGTTGTATATTATTTTATTCTTAACTTTGTAACAAATTAAAAAAAAGAACAATGTTTTTACCATTATTTTTATTAACACTTGCATTTGTAGCTCTTGCAATTTTAGCAATGGGAGTAAATATCTTTTTCACAAAAAAAGATTTCCCCGAAACAATGATTGGACACAATAAGGCTTTACGAAAACGTAAAATTTATTGTATGAAGACGGAACAAGTAATTTTAGATAAGAAATACAAGCAAAAAAAACATGTAGCTCCTAAATGTTCAGGTTGCTAAAGAATGAATATTAAATTTTTGTTGCTAAATACTTATATTGCAAACTTTTCGTTTTAAGAAAAAGCAAGAAGTGAAAAAGATATTTATTATTATATTTTTGCTGATAACAGCAAATTTAGTAAATGCCCAAAATAGTGTTTCTGTTAAAGTCATAAGTTTAACAGCACATCCGTTTACAGAACAAAATCTGTTACTCCATCAAAACACTATTAATAATTCTGGCACCTTAACTTTAGAGCCAGGCGTAATTCTTTCTTTTGAAAATTTCTTTACGAAAAAGACTTCAATAAGGATGTCTGCATCTGTAATTAGCGATAGGTATAATACAATTTCGGGCTTCGGACAATTATCATTAAAATATAAAGTGATAAAAATTTATAAACATTCCTTTAGTGTTGCTTTTGGACCAACATTCCATTATACATCCATAAAACCCGAATTACCAACATATATTAATGACAATAATTATACTGTAGGCGATAATTTATTATATAAAATATCTTGGTTAAGCGGATTTGTAGAATATAATTACTCGCTTAATAAAAATGTAAATTTTGCTGCTACAATTAATAATATTCACCCCAAATCATTAGGATTATCTTTGGGTTTACGAATTCAAATACCTAATCCAAACGGTAAAGGTTGCGATTGCCCTTCTTATTAAAATAAACAATATAATTTATACATTTCATGTTTTTCGCATAACATTTCATAATTAATATTTTATATTTTATATTTACTAGCTCATATTTATATTAACTCTGTTTTATGAAACGTATAATCATTTTTTTTGTAATTGTATTTTCCAGCTTGTCCTTATTTTCACAAACATATAGTGTGAAAAATAAAAAAGCAATAAGTTATTTTGAAGAAGCATTAAGGAATTATCAGGCAAAAAGCTATTATCAATCAATTTATTATGCAGAAAAAGCATTAAAAAAAGATGCGAGATTTGTTGAAGTATATTATTTGTTATCAGATATTTATGCTTTACAAGGACGTTATCAAGATAAAATTGATGCTTTGAAAAAAGCAATAGGAATTAGTCCACAAAGAAATGCACAAGCTTATATCTTACTTGCCAAAGCTGAAATTCGTTTAGGAAAATATAAGGATGCAAAAGCACATTTACGCTTGTTAAAAAAACTTGATACTCATAATAAATTTGCAGGTTACACAAAAAAAAATGATGATATTTGCGACTTTGCTCTGCAAGCTATTGCAAATCCCGTAAATTTTAAGCCTATAAATTTAGGAGCAAATATTAATACAAAGTATAGCGAATATTTACCCTCAGTTTCAGTTGATGAGCAAACTCTAATTTACACCATTGCCTTACCTCGTGCAGGAATTACTGAAATAAAATCGCAAAAAGATACTCAAGAGGATTTCTATATCTCAAAAAGAGATAAGAATGGAATAAGAATGCAAAGCAAAAACATGGGAGCACCTGTAAATACAATTGGTAACGAAGGAGCTCAATCTATTTCACCCGATGGACGAATGCTCTTTTTTACATCATGTAATAATAAGTTAGGAGAAAATTTACACGGTAAAAGTTTTGGAAGTTGCGATATTTTTGTGTCTTATAAAGAAGGAAACGATTGGACAAAACCTATAAATATTGGCGAGCCAGTAAACTCGTATTGGTGGGAGTCGCAACCATCATTTTCTTCCGACGGAAAAACTTTATACTTTGTTTCTAACAGACCAGGAGGCGAGGGAGGCATAGATATTTGGTATGCTATAAAGAAAGAAAATGGTACTTGGGGAAAAGTTATTAATGCAGGAAAAAATATTAATACAGCTGGCGATGAGCAGTCTCCTTTTATTCATCCCGACAATAAAACTTTATATTTTTCTTCCGATGGGCTACTAGGAATGGGACAAACCGATTTATTTGTTACAAGAAAAGATAGCTTAGGAAAATTTCAGAAACCTATGAATTTAGGATATCCAATAAATACTTTTAACGAAGAATTTAGTCTTATATTAAACTCAAAAGGCGATAAAGCATATTTTTCTGCATCCTACGAAACTGGTTTTGGCGGTATGGATTTATATGAGTTTGAAATGCCAGTTAACATTCGCCCAAATCCTGTAACCTACGTAAAGGGTGTAGTTTATGATGTTGAAACAGATAAGAAACTTTCTGCTTCGTTCAATATTTTTGATTTATTGAAAGGTGATACTGTAACAAGTTCATTTTCAGATAAAACAACAGGCGAGTTTTTAATTTGTATTCCTTCTGGTAATAATTTTGCATTAAATGTTTCAAAAGAAGGCTATTTATTTTATTCCGATAATTTTGTTATTCCCGAGAGTAAAGATTCTCTTCAAACTTACTATTTAGAAATACCTTTGTCGCCCATAAAAAAAGGCGAAAAAATTATATTGAAAAATGTATTTTTTGATACAGATTCATACATATTAAAAGTAGAATCCAATGTCGAATTAGATAAAACAGTCATTTTCTTGAATAAAAACTCAAAAATTAAAATTGAAATAGGCGGGCATACCGATAATACTGGAAATGAAAAGCATAATAAGCAATTATCGAAAAATAGAGCAAATGCAGTATATAAATATTTTATATCGAAGGGGATTTTAGCCGAACGACTTTCTTTTAAAGGCTTTGCATCTGAACATCCAATTGCAAAAAATACGACTAAAGAGGGGCGAAGCCAAAACAGAAGAACGGAAATTAAAATTATAGATTTGAAGTAATGCTTTTTAATTCAATTGAATATATAATTTTTTTCCCTTTGGTAGCACTAATTTATTTTTTGTTGCCTAAGGTAAAACACAGGCAAATATTATTGCTTTTTGGTAGTTGGTTCTTTTATGCAGCATGGAAACCCGAATATATTATTTTATTACTTATTTCAACATTCGTTGACTATGTAGTAGCACGAAAAATATATAAAACCGAAAAAGTTTCAAAACGGAAGTTACTATTAGTATTAAGTATAGGAGTGAATTTAGGAATATTATTTAGCTTTAAATATTTTAATTTCGTAGATAATAATTTATATAGAATTTTAAATTATTATAATCTGTCGTACAGTAGTTTTACAAACGATTTGTTATTGCCAGTAGGTATTTCTTTTTATACTTTTCAAACACTTAGTTATACTATTGATGTATATAGAAAAAAAATATCACCTGAAAAACAATTTATAAAATTTGCTTTGTTTGTTTCGTTTTTTCCTCAGCTAGTAGCTGGTCCAATTGAGAGAGCTGGGCATTTGCTTCCTCAGTTTAATATAAAACATAAATTTAATTATGAAAGAGTTACATCTGGTTTGAAACTTGTTTTCTGGGGATTCTTTCAAAAAGTTGTAATTGCCGACAGTATGGCTCGTTTTGTCGAGGCAGTTTATTCAAAACCAGGTGGTTATCATACAATGGATTTATTGTTGGTAACGTTTTTCTTTGGAATTCAAATTTTAAGCGATTTTTCTGGTTATACGGATATTGCACGAGGTTCTGCTAAAATATTAGGTTATGATATTAGAATAAATTTTAATTTACCATATTTTGCTCAATCATTTGCTGATTTTTGGCGACGTTGGCACATTAGTTTGTCAACATGGTTTCGCGATTATGTTTTTATACCATTGGGCGGAAGTCGAAGCAGTACAAAGTATCGGATTTATTTTAATATAATGTTTACCTTTGTTTTAAGTGGCTTTTGGCATGGTGCAGGTTGGAATTTTTTAACTTGGGGTGCATTGCATGGTTTATATTATATTATAGAAAATATTATTTTGAATAAATTTCCGAGTTTAAAAGTTATTGATAATAAGTTTGTTAAACTATTTAAAATATTATTTGTCTTTTTATTGGTTAATTTTGCTTGGATATTTTTCCGATCCCCTTCAATAACTATTGCCTTTACTGTTATTGATAGAATTTTCGATTTTTCATTTATAGGAATTACTTTCGATAAGCAATCTGTTTTATTGAATTTCTTGTTATCAGTATTTTTATTTTCAGTACATTTAATTGAGAGAAAAAAAGATATAGTAACTTATGTTTCGCTGCAACCGCTTTTAATACGTTGGGGAATATATTATGTAATGGCTTTTGCTTTAATTACGTTAGGTAATTTTGGTTTAACAGAGTTTATTTATTTTCAATTTTAAAAAAAGCTTTAGGTAGAAAATTTATAATATCACTTGCAATTAGTGAGTTTTTTCCAATCGTTTTTATTGCAATATCGCCTGCTAAACCGTGTAAGAAAACGCCTATTTTACAAGCCTGTTTAGGAGTGTAATTCTGTGCAATTAATCCAGAAATAATACCAGTTAAAACATCGCCACTTCCACCCTTTGCCATACCAGGATTTCCTGTTGAATTAAAATAGCATTTACCATTAGGAGTCGAAATACAGGTGTTTGCACCTTTTAGTACAATGTAGCATTTGTATTTCTTCGAAAAATTTATTTGTAATTGTAATCTTTTATAATTATTTGTTTCTATGCCAACAAGTCGCTCAAATTCTTTAGGATGAGGTGTAAATATTGAGTTTTCAGGAATAATATTAAGTAAATCATTGTTTTTAGCTATTATTGTAATAGCATCGGCATCAAAAATTATAGGTTTATTATAATTTATACATAAGTTTTTAAGCATTTCAATTGTCAAATCATTAAAGCTAATACCTGGACCAATTGCTATTGAATTATAAGGTTTTAACTCTGGTAATTTGCTAATAAAGTATTCCGAACTATCAATTTTAAGCATTGTTTCGGGGCTTGTAATATGCGTAATTTGATAATTGCATTTGGGAACTAGAGCCGTTACAAGTCCAGCACCTATTCTATGTGCCGCTTTTATTGATAATATAGCTGCACCAGCTTTTTCATAACTACCTGCAATAATAAGCGAATGACCAAAAGTCCCTTTATGCGAAAATTTTGTACGTTTTTTTATTTTAATGTTTTTCTTTTCAGTATAATAAAAGTTAGTTTTTGTTTTTTTTATATAATTTGGGTGAACACCAATTTTTATTATATTAAATTCGCCAACAAACTTTTCATTTTCAGGAAAGAAAAATGAAAGGAAAGGGTATTCAAAAGTTAATGTATAGTCTGCTTTAAAAATAATTTGATTTAGGTGTTTGTTTTCTTCTCCAAAAAGACCCGAAGGTATATCTATTGCTATTTTCTTTGCTTTACATTTATTTAAAAATAGAATAATATTTTTTGGTAATCCTTCAATATTTCGTGAAAGTCCTGAACCAAAAATAGCATCAATAATAATTTCGCTTTTTTTTATTTGTGGAAAACTCTCGCTTTTTTCAATTGTAAATATATTTTCAAAATTAAGTTTTCTTAATCTATTTAAGTTCTCTGTAAAATCTTGCGAGTAATTTTTAGTAAAATTTAATATGAAAACTTTTATAGAATATCTTTTCTGATGCAAATTTCTTGCAATAGCTAAACCATCGCCACCATTATTGCCAGGACCAACAAAAATATTAATTGTCTGTTTTTTTTTACCGATTTTTCTAATTTTTTTAGTGCAATTTAGGGCAGCTCTTTCCATCAAGTCTATTGATGAAATAGGCTCGTTAGTTATGGTGTAATTGTCAGCTTCTTTTACTTGTTCTGCTTTAAAAATTTTCATACTATTTTTGTAAATTAAGAAACAAAAAATATACAAATGTATCAGTCTATATTATTCTGGCTTAGTAGCTAATTTTAATTTATGTTTAAGGGTTTTTCCATTAATCGTAAAGCTATTTCCTGCTTGATACATGCTACTTTGATGACTTTTTCTACCATTTTGTGTATTTCTATTTGCACTTCGCATTTCATGATTAACGTACATGTCAGCATGGCTGGGGCCTTGTCCTTTATTCTTAACAGTTAAAGAGTTAACTTTTAATTTTACAGTTAAATCTTTTTCAGCAATAGTACTTAAAATATAATTTTCGCCATATAATTCTTTAATTGGTATTCTAATTTCATAGCAAAGCAAGCCATTTGTTTCTTTATCAAATTTAACACAAATACCATTTTTACTCTCTAATTGTGGTGAGCCATTTGTGTAATATAGCCCTTCGGAAATAAAGTTATTATTAAAAAGTTGAAATGATTGAAAAAAAGCTTCAAAAGTTGTATTACTATTATTGCTCATTTTTTTATTGTCTTTTTCTAAAGGAAATGGATATTCTATTATTGCAGTTGTTTTAGGTTTTATTTTATGTGAGAATTCAATTTGTATTCCTGCTCTAAGTATTTGAGACTTAACAAAATCATCGACTGGTTGAAAGCAAAAATAAATGAAATTACTATCGTTTGACATGTTATATCTTATTCTAGTTTTTGAATCGTAATATCTAAAAGAGGTTCCCCAATCAAAAGATGCTCCATCAATTGTTAGTTCTTCTGTTTGCCACGAAATAGTATTAAATTGTGCATGAGTAATTTGTATGCTGAATAAAAAAAGTATTATAATTATTATCTTTTTCATTTGTGTTGTATTAATTTAAAAAAATATGATATTTACAAAAATATTATTTTAAAATTAAAAAGAACACTAATACCAATTTAATATCAAAATGCACTATAAATAAATTGGAATATATTTATAAGGTATTTTGGAATTAAATAGGTATAATACGTTTCTTTTAACAAAATTTATATTGAAAATGAACAATTATACTAAAGAAAGTTTTAAAACTAAACTTTTTAGACTCGGTTTTAATACTTTCCCAGCATATAGAAGAACAGGGGGAAAAGTTACGCATATTTCAGCAGATTGGAAATTGATTAAAGTCTCATTAAAATTAAGGTTTGCAACTCGCAATTATGTAGGTTCCATTTTTGGGGGAAGTATATATGCCTCATTAGACCCAATGTATATGATTCAACTTATAAAAATATTGGGTAATAATTATGTTGTTTGGGATAAATCAGCTGAAATTAAATTTAAACGACCCATTAAAACTAAGGTTTTTGCAAATTTTATAATTGATGAAACTTTAGTTGAAAGCATTAAAATACAGGTTGCCAAGAACAAAGAAATTGATATAGAAATACCTATTTCATTTAAAGATAAAAAAGGAATTGTATATGCCGAGGTTTTAAAAAAAATGTATATAGCCGATAAACAATTTTATAAAAATAAATTGAAAAAGAAAAATAAGAATTAAAATAATATAATTCAAATATAAATTTTTGAATTTAAGCTTAAAAAGTTATTTTTGCAGCAATATTAAAACCTAATAATGAGCGAAAAGCACTATATACAGCTTTTAATAGAACAAGGAGAGCATCAACGCTTAGACTTTAAGTTTGCCGTTAATGACTCAAAAAAAATTGCACGCTCACTTTCAGCATTCGCAAATACAAATGGTGGCATATTATTAATAGGTGTAAAAGATAATGGCAAAATTGCAGGAGTCAGTTCCGACGAGGAATTCTACATGGTGCAAGCCGCTGCAGATTTATACACACAACCCGAAATATTACTAAAAACAAATCAGCATAAAATAAACGGCAAAATTGTGCTAGAGGTTATTGTACCTAAAAGCACCGATAAACCTCATAAAGCACCAGACGAAAAAGGTAATTATAAAGTATTTGTTAGAGTTAAAGATGAAAATAAATTAGCTAATAGCATTCTTATTAAAGTTTGGAAGAAAGAAAAAGCCAAAAGTGGAGTTAAAATATTTTATAATGAAGACGAAAGATTTTTATTGAGTCATTTCGAAAATAATGAGTCAATAACTTTTAAGGATTTCTATAAAAAAGCAAAAATTTCTAAATTTAAAGCAGAGAGAATACTTGTAAACTTCATATTAGTAGGCATAATAGAAATTGTTTTTGCCGAAACAGAAGTACTATATAAAATTAAAAATACGAATAATAATATTTGATAAACAGTTATATAAACTTTAAAAAATCAAAAAATATGTCTAACAGGCAAGTAACTATTAAAGACGCAACGAAATTAGGATTAACCACCGAAGAGTATGATAAAGTACTTAGTATTTTAGGACGAGTTCCAAATTATACAGAGTTGTGCTTATATTCTGTTATGTGGTCGGAGCATGCTTCTTATAAAAACTCTATTAATTGGCTAAAAACTTTGCCTCGCGAGGGAGAACAAATTATGGTTGAAGCAGGAGAAGAAAATGCTGGAATGGTCGATATTGGCGATGGTCTAGCATGTGTTTTTAAAATTGAATCTCATAATCACCCTTCGGCTGTAGAACCTTATCAGGGAGCAGCAACAGGTGTTGGCGGAATAAATCGCGACATTTTTACAATGGGAGCAAGACCAATTGCACAGCTTAACTCTCTTCGATTTGGAAATATTGAATCTGACAGAACAAAGTGGCTATTAAAAGGTGTAGTAAGAGGAATTGCCGATTACGGAAATGCTTTTGGAGTACCAGTTGTTGGTGGCGAAGTTTATTTTGACGACTCATATAGCACAAACCCATTGGTAAACGCCATGTCCGTAGGAATTGTAAAAGAAGGTGAAACAATTTCTGCAATATCAGAAGGAGTTGGTAATCCTGTATTTATAGTAGGTTCATCAACAGGAAAAGACGGAATACACGGAGCAACTTTTGCATCTGCCGATTTACATGAAGATTCAGCTGATGATATTCCTTCGGTACAAGTAGGCGACCCTTTTCAAGAAAAATTATTGCTTGAAGCCTCGCTTGAAGTTATTAAAACTGGAGCTTTAGTAGGAATGCAAGATATGGGAGCTGCTGGTATAATTTGCTCATGTTCCGAAATGTCTGAAAAAGGAAATAGCGGAATGAAAATAAATCTTGATAAAGTACCATTACGTCAAGAAAATATGGAAGCTTGGGAAATGCTTTTATCCGAATCGCAAGAAAGAATGCTTTTGGTTGGAAAAAAAGGTAGAGAAAGCGAGATTGAAGCCGTTTTTGATAAATGGGATTTGAATTGCAAAATTATTGGCGAAGTTATAGCAGAAGACAAACTAGAATATTTCCATAAAGGGAAATTAGTAGCAGAAGTTCCTGCATCAACCCTAGTTTTGGGTGGCGGAGCACCTGTTTACGACCGAGAATATACTGAACCAGCATATTATAAAGAAAATCTTAAATTTGATATTTCTCAAATTACAGAACCAAATAATTATGTTGAAGTCGCAAATGCGTTACTTAAAGCACCAAATATTGCATCTAAAAAATGGGTGATTGAGCAGTATGATACTATGGTTCAGACAAATAATATGAATACCAATGAACCATCCGATGCTGGAATTGTGGATGTTAGAGGAACTGATACAGCATTGGCATTAACTACCGATTGTAACTCACGATATGTATATTCCGATCCTGAACAAGGAGCATCAATTGCAGTAGCAGAAGCTGCTCGTAATATTGTGTGTTCAGGAGGTGAGCCTTTGGCAATTACAAATTGTTTGAATTTTGGAAACCCATATAACCCCGAGGCATTTTGGCAGTTTGTTGGAGCAATAAAAGGAATGGGCGACGCATGTAAACGATTTAATACTCCTGTAACTGGCGGTAATGTTAGTTTTTATAATCAAACGAGTATTAAAGGAGTAAATATTCCTGTTTATCCAACTCCAACCATCGGTATGTTAGGATTATTAAAGGATAAAACAAATAAAATGTCTTTATCTTTTAAAAATGAAGACGATTTAATTTATCTTATTGGAGAAACAAAAAATGATATTTCGCAGTCGGAATACCTTAATACATGGCATAAAGTTAGAAAATCGCCTGTACCATATTTTAATATGGATGAAGAACTTGCAGTTCAAGATGTAGTAAAGAAATTAATATCTTCAAAAGTAATTAACTCGGCACATGATGTATCCGAAGGAGGAATTTTCATTACTTTATTAGAGTCAGGACTTACAAATAATTTGGGCTTCGATATAAAATCTGATAAAAATATTAGAAAAGATGCCTTCCTTTTTGGTGAGTCTCAAAGTAGAATAATTGTTTCTGTCAGCAAACAAAAAGAGAAAGAATTGCTTGATATTGCTAATTTAGGAAATATACAATTTAACCTTTTAGGAAAAGTTGCAGGTAGTAAAATGATTATTGATAATGAAAATTTTGGCGATATAAAAATAGCCAAAGAAGATTATGATACAGCATTGGAAAAATTAATCTAGTTTTATTAATTTCCCTGTTGAAAATTCTTCAATTAATTTAATTTCAGGATTTCCTGTATAAAATATATTTCCGCTTTTATAAATAGAAGCGGAAATTGTTTTTATAGGTGAGATTTTAACATCACCTCTCGATGTATTATGAATAGTTGTATAATTTGCAATTAGGCTATCAGCATAAACAAAAGT
>JAOZLS010000068.1:0-12878 GCA_029934705.1 Bacteroidales bacterium
TAGAATGATTATATTTACCGATACCTGATATTTTATAAAATATGAACTAAGGTTTTTCATCTGATTTTAATTTCTTTTAAGCAAATTATATACTAGTTATGCTTTTCGTATTTAATTATTTTATTGAAAAGGTATTAATCTTTCTTTTTAGGTAATATTTTAACAATCATTCCAGAATAGGCTCCAGGAATTGACTTGCTTAATATTTTTGTGCCATCACTTAAACCTCTAATTACGACTGTTCGATTATTAAAATATACTGTTTCTATTGTTTTTAATTCTAATACTGAGTCTTTAACTATATAAACTCCTGTTTCGTCAACAAGTAGCTTTCTATCTATTTGATATGCATTCGTTTCTGTTTTGGCAATTAAGTCTGCTTCCATATACATTCCATCTTTCAAGCCTTTTCCTGTAACTTGAATAAATACATTAATTGTTTGTGTGCTCTGTTCTACTTTGGAATTTATTCTAATAACTTTACCTTTCCATGTTTTAGTTTTTTCAATATTATGTAGGCTTACTGTTTTTCCTATTTGCATTAAATCACTATACTCTGCTTTTATTGATACGCTTAATTCAAAAACACTTGGGTTAATATATTCGCCTAATTTTTGACCTTGTCTTATTAATGTTCCAGATGTAACGTTTGCTTCGGTTAATGTACCAGAGAATGGTGCTACAATTCTATACTTGCTTAGTCGTACTTCTTGTGTTTTTACATTGTAGTAATTAGAAAAAATGTTTTTTCCTGAAATGAAAAACTTCTCTTTATCGGAATTTGTTTTGGGTAAATTTGGTATAGACTTATTAATGTCAATACTTAAAAGATAATCTTCCCACTTTTTAGATTCTTCAGGATAATCAAGTCTTATGTCGGGCATTATTGCTGTTATTGAATTATAAAAACTGCTTTTTAACGCTTGTAGGTTGGCATAATGTTCGTCGCTATTTATGCTTAGTATAACTTCGCCTTTTCGGTAGGCTGTTCCTGATTTAAAATCTTTGTTAGAAATCTTTAAAATACCTTGAACTTCTGAGAATAGTTCAATTTTATTTTTAGCACTTAATTTGCCACTTGTTACTACAACTATAGGAATATCATTGTTTTTAACGATGTCAACATATACTGTATTTGTCTTTTTAACAATTTGAGGCTTTTTCTTTTCTTTGTTTTTGATTAAATTCATTGCAACAAAAACTGATGCTGCAATAATAACTAAACCAAGGAGTGAATATATTAATCTTCTCATAATAAATAACTTAAATGTTGATGTGTTGAAATTTTTATAAAGATACTATTTTTAAATAATGCTAGGCAAGTATAGCATTTTAAAATTAATATTCCGTTTGACTATGAAAAATGACAATGGTTTACAAAGATTAATAAATTATTTTTAATATAGTATAGGTTATTTAGTGTCTGTCTATAAAGTCTCTAAATATTCTGATTATTGTCATTTCGACCGGTAGGGAGAAATCTTAATGCCCTAGCTAATAGCGAAGAAGATTTCTCAATTTTTAAAAAAATTATCGAAATGACATAAATGGCGACTTTATGGACAAACTCTATTTAGACAGAGATGTGTTTTTTTATTTTTTCTGAACTCGTAATTGCAATAAAATTAGTTGTTTGTGATTAAGTCCTATTTGATTTTAGCTGATTTTATTTATTGTAAAAAGAAATTTTCAGAATTTATAACTAAAACTTTCTGTATCTTTGTATAATATTAAAATATTTAACTTACGATTATGATAACAAACATACAATATATTATAGATAATAACGGAAGTAAATTATCTGTCATTTTACCTTTTTCAGAGTGGCAAAAAATGAAATTAGATTACCAAAAATTACAAAATAAACTTGAAGTATTACAAGGTATTCATGAGAGCATGAATGAAGTAAATGAAGCAAAAGGTACAGGAGAGAAATTACAAACCTTAACTGATTTTCTTAATGAAAGCTGATGTTAGAATAACAAAGAGTTTTAAACGACAGGCAAAAAAGCTCATTAAAAAATATGCTTCTCTGTCTGATGAACTTGCTAGTTTACAACAACAGTTGGAAGAAAAACCTAATTTCTATATATGATAAATCTGAAACAGCAACTATTTCTGATAAAGAAATAGTTATTTTAATTGAAAATAAAGAGTATCCTTAGTAATTTCACATAATATTAACTTGACGCTTTTTTTGCAATAATAACTTGATAAGGGTTTTTAAGAAAAAGATAAGGGTTTCATTTCAATGAAACCCTTATCTTAGAAGGTTATTTTAAATTAGCTAAATTAATTAATGGAACTTCTATTTCCATTTCTGTATACTCTTCTTTCTTTGTTTTCTTTTGTAAAGCATTGTTTTTTCTTGTGAATTTTATTAATGCTCTGTCTGGATATAAAGCTTTTATTGTTCCTTCTTGATTTTCATATTTATCATAAGTAAACATAACTTTTTCTCCTACTTTATACTTTTTTGAAAGTCTATTGTTTGTTCCATCTTTAACTGTTAAACTATACTTAACACTTCCTGGGTGTGGCTTATAGATAGCGCCTGTTACAAAATCGACAATATGACCAACAGGAAATATTATTATATCTCCAACGAATGCTCCCATTTTTAATTTTCGGGTTAAAACTACTTCTTGAGTGTTATAACCTTCTTTTTTTACTTGAATTTTAACATTTCCTGATTTTAAACCATTCTTTGAAATTTTTACACTAACAGGGGCTTGTCCTACAAGTGAACCATTATAATAAACATTGGCGTTTTCTGGTGTGCCATTTTTTACACGTACATTAGTTTTTTGACCACTAAATACCGTAGCACAGCTTTGAAGCATAATTACACTTAATGCAATAATACTTACTAAAGTTAATTTTTTAATCATTTTAAATAAATTTTGTTTACTCCGATCCCAGAGTTGTTAAATTATATATACAAGAAGCGTGGATCTGTAACTTATCAGTACCAGAGGTATCGCCAAACACCTATACACCAAATAAGAACAATCCACGCTAGGCGTGAACGTCTTACTTTTTCTTGGTGTATAGTGAAATTGGCGATTTACTGATACCAGATAAAGCTAACGCTACTTATATTTTAGTCAAATTTTATTATATCATATTTTATTGTTATAATTTTGTGTAAAGTTAAATTTAATAATAGAACTTAAAAATTAATGAGAAATAAATTTAATAGAAGAATTTACTTCTGCTACTTTTAAAATTAAACCATTTTAAAAGCTAAAATTATAAAATTGGGTGATTAATTTACTTAATAATCTATAAAATCAAACAAAAATCTAAATAAACTTTAAAATATTCATATTAATTTTTAAATTTGTGCAACTAACTATATCTATACCCCATGTATGTTAATTTGAATATAAGCTTTTTTGATTTTCTAATTGTCATAGTATTATTCTGGGCAGTTTATCGAGGATATATTCGAGGTGCAATTGTTCATTCAGTATCTTTGCTCGTTTTGCTTGCTGGTATTGTTATATCTGCAAAAATAGGTTATACAATCTCAGACTATATGCAAGACCGATCAAGAATACCTTTATATAACTTACCTCTTATAATTTTTGGCTTTCTTTTTATAGTTGCAGTGCTAGGGGCACATTTTACAACCCAAAAAGTAATTGGTAATATTGGCAAAGAGCCTAAAGGCACAACAAATAGAGTAATGGGAGTTTTGGTAAGTGTTGTAAAATATTTATACTTAATTAGCGTTGTATTAATTTTCGTTTATAAACTAGATTCAAATTTAAACTTTGTTAATCAAAATGAAAAAACAAAAACAGTATTCTTTTATAAAGTACTTAGTATTGCACCTACAACATTTAAAATATTAATATTTCCCGAAATTTATCCTGTTCCAATAGGTAAACCCGAAGAAATACAAAAACAAAGAGATTTAGAAGAATTTTAAATCAGCAAATAATAAATAGCTCAAAATAATTAGAATGAATTTCGTAGAAGAATTAAAATGGAGAGGGATGCTGCACGACATCATGCCCGGAACCGAAGAATTATTAAAAGAAGAACTATCAACAGCATATATTGGAATTGACCCAACAGCTGATTCGCTACATATAGGACACCTTGTTGGAGTAATGATGTTAAAGCATTTTCAAATTGCAGGACATAAACCAATTGCACTACTTGGCGGAGCAACTGGTATGATTGGCGATCCATCAGGAAAATCTAAAGAAAGAAACCTTTTGGATGTTGAAACTCTTACTCATAACCAAAATGAAATAAAAAAGCAACTTAGTAAGTTTCTTGATTTCGACTCAAAAGCCGAAAATAAAGCAATACTTGTAAATAACTACGACTGGATGAGCAAATTCAGTTTTCTCGATTTTATTAGAGACGTAGGAAAACACCTTACCGTTAATTATATGATTGCTAAAGATTCTGTAAAAAAACGAATGAATAGCGATAGCGGGAACTCAGAAGGTCTTTCATTTACCGAATTTAGCTACCAACTTGTTCAAGGCTACGATTTTTTACACCTTTATAATGAGCAAAACTGTAAATTACAAATGGGTGGTTCAGACCAATGGGGGAATATTACTACAGGAACTGAGCTAATACGCCGCTTATCGGGAGGAAAAGCCTATGCTCTTACTTGCCCACTAATTACAAAAGCCGACGGAGGTAAATTTGGAAAAACAGAATCTGGAAATATTTGGTTAGACCCAGAAAGAACTTCGCCTTATGAATTCTACCAGTTTTGGATGAACACATCCGATAGTGATGCTGAAAAATATATTAAAATATTTACAATTCTTCCTCAAGATGAGATATCTGCTATAACAAAAAAACATGCAGAAGAACCACATCTTAGATTATTACAAAGTACACTTGCTAAGGAAATAACAGTAATGGTACACGGTGAGGATAATTATAATTCAGCTGTTGAGGCTTCAAAAATATTATTTGGAAAAGGCACAGAAGAAATGCTGAAAAAATTAGACGAAAAAACATTTAACTCTGTGTTTGGAGGAGTACCAACCCACGAAATTAATGCTTCTGATTTAAGCGAAGGTTTAGATGTTTTTGATCTTCTTTGTGAAAAAACAAAAATATTTTCTTCTAAAGGAGAACTTAGACGTTTATTAAAAGATAATGGTTTAAGCATAAATCTTAATAAATTCTCGAACATCGAGGAAAAAATAACTTCAAGTTTCTTGCTAAATAATAAATATATTGTTGTAAGACGAGGACGAAAAAAATACTTTATAATAATTGCAAAATAAAAGTAAGATGAGCGAAACAAATAAAAATTTTAATGAAACATCATTAGATTTATTATATTTTTTATATAAAAAGAAAATTCCTATTATAGCTATAACTTTAATAGGTGCAGTAATTTCAATAATTGTATCATTAAGTATAACTTCACGATATACATCAAGCGTAATATTATACCCTACATCAAATGTTTCAATATCAAAATCGTTATTAACAAATAATGCAAGAGGAAACATGATGTCTTTTGGTGATGAAGAAGAAACAGAACAACTTCTTCAAATATTAGAATCAGATGATATTGCTCTTAGAATTATTAAGAAGTATGATTTAATGAAACACTATGATATCGATTCTACCTCTAAATTTAAGGAAACTGCATTGTATAATATATATAATGGTAATATTTCTTTCAGTAAAACACCTTTTCAATCTGTAAGAATTGCAGTTACCGATGAAGACCCAGTATTTGCAGCAAATATTGCCAATGATATATCTAATTTAGCGGATACAGCAATGAATGCTATTCGAAAAAAACGAGCATGGAATTCTCTTCTAATTGTTGAGTACGAATATAAAAAACTTCAAAAACAAATTCAAGAAATGTCCGATTCGTTAACAGTATTGAATAGTTTGGGGGTATTAAATTACACAGTTCAAATTAGCTCATACTCGTCTGGTTTAGCTGAGGGTATTGCTCGTGGTACAATTTCTAAAAAAGGCATTCAAATACTTGAAGAGAAAACGGCCAAGCTTGAAAAATACGGTCATATACACAACGAACTTACTAATTATATTGAATTAGAACAACGAAGACTTAGCGAGTTAAAAGCAAAATGGGTTGAGGCTGGTGTTGAATATGCTCAAAATTTATCCTATCGCTTTATCGTAAATAAAGCAACACCTGCCGAAAAAAAATCATATCCAGTTAGGTGGCTTATAGTTGTTCTTTCAACAATTGCATCGTTTGTGTTTGCAATTATGTTCACAGCTTTTATAGAGTTCTATAAATCTTTTGTTAAAAAAATAAAGTTCGAAAAACAAAAATCTTAAATTGCTACAGTTCAAAGAAAATAAGGCTCTATATATTGCATCTATTATATTTATTATAATAAATGCAATATTTATATACAACGGAAATATGTATTTACTTGCACTTCCCGTTGTTTTACTTGTTGTATGGCTTGGTCTTTTTAATTTAGATAAAGTTATGATAATTGCTGTTTTCTTTACACCATTATCAATTTTACTTTCCGAGTTTGATCGATATATCCCTGTAAACCTATCAATACCGTCCGAACCAATTTTTGTAGGTATATTTATAGTGTTTATTTTAAAAATAATTTCTGGTGAAAAATTAAATAAGAAAATACTGTACCATCCAATATCCATAGCTATTTACATTAATTTATTTTGGATGTTTTTTACAACAATTAGCTCTACAATGCCAGTTGTTTCTTTCAAGTTTTTATTGTCAAGGCTATGGTTCGTAATACCATTGTTTTTTGTTACAGCACATTTTTTTACTAGTAAGAAGTTCATTAAACAATATCTTTGGGCATATATTCTTGGTTTTACAATTGTTATTATTTATACTCTCACTCGTCATGTTTCTTTAGGTTTATACGAAAAAAAAGTAGCTGATTTTGTAATGTCGCCTTTTTATAAAGATCATACATCCTACGGAGCATTGCTTGCAATGTATATTCCTGTTTTAGCAGGCTTTCTGTTTTTTAATTATAAGAAGAAACATACCAAAACAATTATTAGTATATTATTAGCATTGTTTTTATTTGCCGTTGTATTCTCTTATACTCGTGCTGCATGGTTAAGTTTAGTCGGTATTGTTTTCGTTTTAATTGTAATTCTACTTAAAATAAAAATTAAATATTTAGCATTGGGAGCTGTAATTGTTGGTACATTATTTTTTAACTATCAATTTCAAATAACCGATTCGTTAAAAAAGAATAAAGTAGATGCAGAAGAAGGACTCGAAGATCAAGTTAGCTCAATGACCAATATTGCTACCGATGCCTCTAATCTTGAGCGTATAAATAGGTGGAAGTGTGCCTTGGAAATGTTTAAGGAAAAGCCAGTTTTAGGTTTTGGGCCTGGTACATATATGTTTAGCTATGCTAAATTTCAAAACTCGTATGACAGAACTATTATAAGTACAAATTTTGGCGATGGGGGTAATGCACATAGCGAATATATTGGACCTCTTGCCGAACAGGGTATTATGGGAATGCTCAGTTTTATCGCAATTATTATTGCAACATTATATACAGCAATAAATATTTTTTATAAAAGTAAAGAAAAAGAAACTAGAATTCTTGCAGTATTCCTTTTGCTTGGGCTTATAACATACTATTTTCATGGTTTTTTAAATAATTTCCTCGATACCGATAAAGCATCTGTGCCTTTCTGGGGTTTTACCGCAATTATTGTAGCTTTAGATGTTTTCTTTCTTCAAAATGAAGAAAAAGATAATAGCATAGCTCAACCTTTGAATAATTAAATCATTGTAGCACTGAGTCATTTATTTTTTTATTTTTTTATTGTATCTATTTAAGTATTTTTGTAACTTGCTTTAAAAATATACAACTTAAAATATTAGAGTGGAAAATATAAGAAATTTTTGCATAATAGCTCACATAGATCACGGAAAAAGTACAATTGCCGACAGACTTCTTGAATTTACAGGAACAGTTAGTGCAAAAGACCTTCAAGCACAAGTCCTAGACGATATGGATTTGGAGCGTGAAAGAGGAATCACTATTAAAAGTCATGCCATTCAAATGGATTATAAACAGGATAATCAAGATTATGTTTTAAATTTGATTGATACTCCTGGTCATGTAGATTTTTCCTATGAAGTTTCCCGTTCAATTGCTGCTTGCGAAGGAGCATTACTTATTGTTGACGCAACTCAAGGTATTCAAGCTCAAACTATTTCAAACCTATATTTAGCTATTGAGAACGATTTAGAAATTATACCTGTTCTTAACAAAATGGATATGCCAACTGCTATGCCCGAAGAAGTTAAAGAACAAATAGTCGAATTACTTGGAGGTAGCGTTGATGATATTATTGAAGCAAGCGGAAAAACTGGTCTTGGCATTGAAGAAATTCTTACAGCAATTATCGAAACAGTGCCTGCTCCCAAAGGTGATGTTAATGCTCCTTTACAGGCAATGGTTTTTGATTCTGTTTTTAATTCTTACCGTGGAATTATTACCTACATTAAAATATTTAATGGTAAAATAGCACAAAAGGACTTGGTGAAATTTCTTAATACCGACAAGCAATACTATGTCGATGAAGTCGGCGTTTTAAGGCTTAAACAAGAAAAAAGAAATGAGCTCTATGCTGGTGATGTTGGTTATATAATCTCGGGTATAAAATCATCGGTCGATATTAAGGTGGGTGATACAATTACTCATGTTGATAATCCTTGTGCCGAAGGTATTCAGGGATTTGAAGAGGTTAAACCAATGGTTTTTGCAGGAGTTTACCCAATTGATGCCGAGGATTATGAAGATTTAAGATATGCACTAGAAAAATTACAACTTAATGACGCATCTCTCACATATATGCCAGAATCATCATTAGCTTTAGGTTTTGGATTCCGTTGTGGTTTTCTAGGACTTCTTCACATGGAAATAATCCAAGAAAGACTCGATCGTGAGTTTAATATGAATGTTATAACTACTGTTCCTAACGTATCATACAATGTATTTACTAAGAAAGGACAAAAAGTTATTGTTCACAATCCTGCCGGTTTACCTGACCTTAAAGAAATTGACTATATAGAAGAACCATATATTGATGCAGATATTATTACTAAAACCGATTATTTTGGTCAGGTAATGAAACTTTGTTTATCTAAACGCGGCGAACTAAAAAATCAAAATTATCTTTCTGCCGATAGGGTAGAGCTTTCGTTTACTCTTCCATTAGCCGAAATTGTTTTTGACTTCTACGATAAACTTAAAAGCATATCAAAAGGTTATGCCTCATTCGACTATCACCCAACTGGCTATGTGCAGGCAGACCTTGTTAGGTTAGAAATACTTATGAATGGTGAAAAGGTTGATGCACTTTCAACCCTAATTCACGAAGACCATGCTTATAGTTTTGGTAGAAGAATTGTTGATAAATTAAAAGACCTAATTCCAAGACAACAATATGATGTTGCTGTACAGGCTGCAATCGGTTCTAAAATTATAGCTCGTTCTACAATAAAAGCAGTTAGGAAAGATGTTACTGCAAAATGTTATGGTGGCGATATTTCAAGAAAAAGAAAACTTCTTGATAAACAAAAGAAAGGTAAGAAGAGAATGAAACAAATTGGTAATGTAGAAATACCACAAACTGCATTTTTAGCAGTATTAAAGTTAGATTAATCATAAAAACAGTTCAATTATAAGAAAATGATACAAATTAAAGATTTAAAAAACTTTGAAAACAAAACAGTAGAACTTCAAGCTTGGGTTACCAACAAAAGAGGTGGCAAAGGTATTGAATTTATTATACTGCGCGACGGTAGTGGTTTTGCTCAATGTATTGTAAACGAAGAGGACACATCGGAAGAGGTGTTTCAAATTGCAAAATCATTAAGTCAAGAAACTTCGGTTAAAGTTACAGGTAAAGTAATTAAGGATGAACGCCAACTTGGAGGTTTCGAGCTACATGTTACTAATGTTGAAGTTATTGGTAAGTCGGTTGATTATCCTATTACAAATAAAGAACATGGTATTGAATTTCTTGCTGATAAACGTCACCTATGGTTACGCTCTAAAAGGCAATGGGCTATTATGCAAATTAGAAATACAATAATATTTTCTATTCATAAATATTTCCAACAAGAAGGATTTGTGCAAGCCGATGCTCCCGTTTTTACAGGAAATGCAGTTGAGGGGACTACTACTCTTTTCTCAACTGAGTTTTACAAAGAAGAAGCATATCTTACACAGTCTGGTCAGTTATATGGCGAAGCAATGGCAATGGCTTTGGGTAAAATCTATACTTTTGGTCCAACATTCCGTGCCGAAAAATCTAAAACCAGAAGACACTTATCGGAGTTTTGGATGATTGAACCAGAAATGGCTTTCCATAATAACGATATGAATATGGATGTTATCGAAGGATTCATTAAATTCATTATTAAAGAAGTACACGCAAAGCATAAGACTGAATTTGAAATACTTGAAAGAGATACTAGCCTTTTTGATACTATTGTAGAAGATACTTTTCCTCGCTTAACTTACGATAAAGCAGTTAAAATTCTTAAAGGTGAAGAAGATGTTGATGGTAAAAATACTATTGATACTTTTGAAAATGACTTAAAAGAAGTAAAAGCAAATATTGAAGAGTTTATAAAAGAAATAGCCGAGAAAGAAGCAGTTATTGCTGGTGGTGTAAAAAAAGGTAAAAGAAACTTTCTTCAGAATAAAATAGATACTCTAAAAAACGATATAAAAGAACTTGAGGTTAAAGCTAAAAATATTCCAGAATGGATACAATCTGCTAAAGACTTTAAATACGGAAACGATTTTGGAGGCTCAGACGAAACTGTAATTACAAGAATGTTTGATGTACCAGTAATGGTTTACAATTGGCCTCACGAAATAAAAGCATTTTATATGAAACGAGATGCCGACAGCCCAATGCTTGCAAAAGGTGTTGATGTTTTAGCACCCGAAGGATATGGAGAGATTGTTGGTGGCGGCGAACGTGAAACTAATTTAGATCTTTTAATCGAAAAAATTAATGAGCACGAATTACCAATGTCTGCCTTTGAGTGGTATTTAGATTTGAGAAGATTTGGTTCTGTACCTCATGCCGGTTTTGGTTTAGGGCTTGAAAGAATTGTTGCGTGGGTATGTAAATTACCTCATATTAGAGAAACAATTCCATTCCCTCGTATGTATGGTAGATTATTTCCATAATAATACAGTAATATTAGAAAATAGAAACACCCACCTAAAAGCTATAAGCAATTTGGTGGGTGTTTCTGTTTATATATTTTCAATTATCCCATATTTCTTCATCAAAAAAGTTGCATTAAGATTCTGACTTACACCATCTTTTAACTTGTAGTCAAACTTTATATCATTTTCTATAATATCAACTTCAAACTTTTTAGTATCAATATTGTTTGGGTACTTTTGCTTTAGAACGCCAAGCTCAACATCGTGTGTTGCTGCAAGCCCCGACATATTATATTTAATAACCTGCTCAATTAATGCTTCCGAGCCTTTATGTTTGTCGTGAGAGTTTGTCCCTTTTAGCATTTCGTCTAGTATTATAAATAATTCAGCTCCTGTTTTAAGCTTATCAATAATCTTTTTCAACCTCATTAATTCAGAATAAAAATAACTCTCATTCTTTTGTAAAGAATCATTAGTCCTAACACTTGTGAAAATATCAATAGGATAATAGTTGAACTTTTCAGCACAAACCTTAACTCCTGCCGATGCTAATATTATATTTACACCAACTGTTCGCAAAAATGTACTCTTACCTGCCATATTAGCTCCAGTAACAATAATCATTTTATTGAAACCTGTAATTTCAAAATTATTTGTAATCCTGTCCTCTGTCGAAATCAAAGGATGCCCCATGTTGTGAGCTTTAAAAATAAAGGTTTCTTTTTCAACTTTGGGTAATACAAACGATGGATTATTAAAATTGAAATTTGCAAGACTAATAAGAGAGTCTATTTCGCCTATTGCCTCAAACCATTCGGGCATTGCTGTTTTTAATTCCTCTTTAATCCTCTCCAACCTATAAACAACTTGGATGTCCCACATTACGCTCATATTAAATACAACTGCAACAATCATATTTAACCTAGAATCAAAAGCCCTTAAATTATTATTAAACTTTTTTAGAAGAATACCTGCAGGTTTTTTATCAAACGATATTTTATCTATTATCCCTTTTAAATGCTTAGATGAAAATGTTTCAGCCTCTACATGTAGAATTAGTTTTTGTAGAACTTTGAGTGTTTCATGCTTTTGGCTTAATTGCTGATGTTCGTTATTAATTCTTTTAAAATAAATACCTACAACTCCTAATTGAACTAGTCCCCATAAGTAAAATATATTAAAACTTAGAGTGCCAATAATTGAGCCTATTAGTAAGCCTATAGAAATAACAGGAATTACATATAATAATATCTTCCAAATTGTTTTTTTGTAAAACAGATTGTTACTTGACAACCATTTTATGATGTCTGACTTAACATTGTCATTAATAATATTTTTATCATTATCATTAAACATTCCAAGTGCCGAGAACTTTTGTCTAAATTCAAGATTTGCACTTAGTTCTTCAATTGCTTGTTGTTTTTGTTCTGTTTTATTTTTGTCCTTTTCAAGTACAGCAATACTTTTAGCCAATTTAACTTTGCCCGATATAGTTGTCGTTCTATTCAAATAATGAAAAATAGACTTTTCTCCAAAAATATCTAAATCATAAGAGTATGGGTGATTAAAATCTATAAATTCTTTACCATTATTAAATGCTGAGAAATCACCTTTTAAAAAAGCGTCTTCATTTGTATTGATTTTAAGGAGGTTTCCTATATACTTTATTTTATATTTTAATTT
>JAOZLS010000068.1:12888-13381 GCA_029934705.1 Bacteroidales bacterium
AAAGCTTATAATAAATACTGAAAATATTGTTAATAATAAAATTGAGTAATAATAAAAAAAGTTATAAATAAAAACGACACTTAAAATAAAGGCAATCCCTCTTAGTATCGCAATTTGTCTCTTCTGTTTCTTTAGCTTATTAATTTGCCCTGTGTATTCTTGTATATTTTTATTATATATCATTTTATAATTATTAATGAATGAATGTGTAACTGATTATGATTTAAAGACAAACATGTTTTTTTATTAGTAAAATAAAGAATATGTTTCATCAAAAAATAGCTTGTGTTTATAAATAAAAGTGCTAAAATAGAGTATTCATTTAATTTAGACATTATTTAAAAAGGATTTTATTTTTTTTACTGTAAATAGGTTGAAACACGTACTCGTTTTCCGTTTTTTTACTGATAAAATTATGTATTAAAAGAACTATTATTGTATTAAAGTTTTTGCTTTCAGAAATTACTTATAATTAAACACTTCTGAAATTAGA
>JAOZLS010000362.1 GCA_029934705.1 Bacteroidales bacterium
AAAGTGTTCCTGTTTCAGTTAGCACAATATTTTATGTAACTTTTTTAGTGCTAATAATGGCACTTGTTCCTCAAAATGAAGATGCAGTAACTGGATTAGCCAAAAAACTAGGTTTTGACAACGTTGCTAAAAGTTGGGCAATGATTACTACAAGTATTTTTCTACTTTATGCTCTTGGCTTAGTTGTACTTAACCGCCTTAAAACATTTACTGTAAAAGATATAGTTTTCTTCTTAAACCATTTAGGACTTTGGATTGTTATTGCTGCAGCAAGTTTGGGCAGTGGCGATTTAATAAGACTAAACATGTACGTTTGGGAAAACTCGCAACCAGAATGGAAAGCTATAAGCAACGATAAAACCATATATGATCTTCCTATTGCAGTAAAACTTATTAATTTTGAAATAGATGAATTTAATCCTGAAATAGCATTAATTAATAATGCCGACGGCACAGTTGTTATTGATAAGGAAAACAAAATTCAGATGATTGAGCTTGGCGAAAAGTACAAACTCAATGATATGACAATTGAAATTCAAGAATATTTTGAATTAGCAATGAATGTTGAAGGAAATTATGTAAAATATTTGAATGACGGAGCATCACCAGCCGTTAAAATTGCTGTTTATAATAATAAAAATGAGCTAATACATAATGGTTGGATTTCGGCAGGAAGCCATTTAGTAAATCCGCAAACTTTACTATTAAACAACAAATTTTCGATAGGACTACTACAAGCTTCGCCTAAAAAATACAGCTCCGAAGTTGAACTTTTTGCAAAAGATGGAACAAGAGAAAAAGCAAAAATTGAGGTAAATAAACCATATTCTTTTAAAGGATGGAAAATTTACCAAATTAGTTATGATGAAGAAAAAGGAAGATGGTCGGAGCTCAGTGTTTTAGAATTTGTTAGAGACCCATGGATTCCTATTGTCTATATCGGTATTTTTATGGTTTTGGTAGGCTCAATATATTTATTTTGGATTGGTAAAAAAGAAAAACAATGATTTGGGAACAATTTACACTTTTCGCAATTATAACAATTGCATTATGGGTTTTAAGCATTTTTGTTATTTATGTACCCATATTTAAAGATAAAAGCAAGAACATAGGAATAGCAATTGCTATTTTAGGTATTATAGCATTAGCTATTTTTACCACAATTTTATGGATACAGCTAGAAAGACCACCATTACGAACGCTTGGCGAAACACGAATTTGGTATTCGCTATTTTTGCCTGTTATAGGAATTGTTAGTTTTATAAGATGGAAATACAAATGGTTTTTTGCATATAGTTTTGGTTTAGCAATAATGTTTATTGCAATAAACATTATGCACCCCGAGAATTTCTCAAAAACACTAATGCCTGCACTTCAAAGCCCGTGGTTTGTACCACATGTTATTGTGTATATATTTGCTTACGCAGCCCTTGCCGCATCTTCTGTTATAGGAATAAAAGGTTTATACCAAAAATACACTTCTAATTTTGACTCAGAGTCAATAACCCTTGCCGATAATCTTGTTTATATAGGTTTTTCATTTTTAACAGCCGGACTTATTTTTGGTGCATTATGGGCAAAAGAAGCTTGGGGACATTATTGGACTTGGGATCCAAAAGAAACATGGGCTTTTTTAACATGGGTAGCATATCTTATATATATGCACATTAGTTATTTTCAGAAACAAAAAGAAAAAACTCAACTATGGATTTTAAGCCTAGCTTTTGTAGTGCTACTCGTATGCTGGTTTGGTATAAACTATTTACCCGCAGCCCAAAACAGCGTTCATATTTATAGTTAGTGTCAAGAAAAAAAGTTTACCTCTATAAGGTGTTTTCACCTGATATTATTTTAATTTAGCTTATATTATATTTGTTGCAGGTGAAAATATTTTTCGTGTTATTTTAAACATTTACAACTAGCCAATATTATCATTTGCCTAAAAATATATGTGTTTAATTATAATACAATCATCTTGACAATAAGGTGTCATAATGATTAAAGACCAATGTTGTATAAATTTTACTTTTGCCAAATTATAGTTTTTTTTGTACTTTTGCTATGTTCAAAGAACACGGTATAAAATAGCAAAAAAAATAAATACAAAATGAATGAAACTACTACATGCACTGTACAATATAACAACAAATAATTTTTCTACATTTAACATAAAAATTAAAGCACGGATAATAATAATAATATTTTTTATAACCAGTATTTCTAATTTCTCAGTCGCACAACAAAATAAAATAGACAGCTTGCAAAACAAGTTGAAAGAATTACAAGATGATACTGCAAAAATAACAGTTTTAAATCAACTTGCAATATCAACTTACAATACTAATCCTGAAAAAAGTAATGAATATGCAAAGTTAGCATACAAAATTACAAATAAACATAAGTATTTTAATCATCTGACATCATGTTACAACACATTAGCTGTATCAAATTGGACTTTGGGCAATTACGACACATCGTTAGATTACTTACTCATGAAAATCAAAATTCATGAAAAAGAAAACGACTACGAAAATATTGCAGGAACCTACCAAAACATAGCAATAATACTAAAAGAAATAAACAAATATGATTTAGCTCTTGAATATTTATCCAAGTCATTAGATATTTCCTTACCTAATGAGTATCTTTTAGAAAGCGCAGATGCCTATACCTTGATAGGAGTTGTACAGGGTGATAAAGATAATATAAAAGAGTCAGAAATTGCATGGGAAAAAGCAATTAAAATTTACAAGGAAATTGGCGACACTCTTAGAACTGCATATATAGAAAATAATTTAGGCCAATTGTATGCAAAAACCAAGCAATACGAAAAAGCCCTATTCTCATATAACAAAGCATTAAAAATATGTAAAAAGTATAATGATAATTGGTGTATATGCAAAATTTTAGACAATAAAGGAAATGTCTATCTTGAAAAAAGAATATATAACCAAGCATCTGAACATTACCACGAAGTACTCGGAATAGCGAAGTTAAATAAAATGACAAAAATACAAATGAATACATATTTGTCATTATTTAAACTAGATACAATACAAAACAATTACAAAAGTGCTTTACTAAATTATACTAAGTATATTAAACTGAAGGATAGCTTATTTACACAAAAAAGTGAGAATAACATTTTGGAACATCAGATACAGTACGAAACAGAGAAAAAAGAAAATGAAAACGAAATTTTACGCAAATCTGAAAAATTAAAAAACAAACTAATCCTTTTAATTAGTCTTGCATTTATTTTTTTATTTATTTTAGCTTTTCTATTATGGAAATCCTTGCGAAATAAGAATGAAATAAATAATTTGTTAAATGCTAAAAATAAAGAAATAACAAACAAAAGAAATCTAATATTTGAACAAAATGAAGAATTACATGTTTCAGAAGAAAAACTTCAGCACAATATTCAAATATTGAAAGAAAATAAAGAACACATTGAAATTGCACACAAAGAAATAACAGATAGTATAAACTATGCTAAAACCATACAACAAGCTCTTTTAACAAGAAAAGAGATAATTGATACCTACTTAAATAAATATTTTATTCTATTTGAACCTAAAACACAAGTTAGTGGTGATTTTTATTATTTTAATAAAATTAACAACAAAATTATTATTGCTGCTGCAGATTGCACTGGACACGGAGTTCCTGGAGGTTTTCTAACAATGCTCGGAATAACATATTTGCACGAAATTGTAATGCAAGATAAAATAGCTAGCCCTGCAAGTGCTTTAAGCTATTTACGACAACGTTTTAAAAGAACATTCAATTTTTTTGGATCAAATAATAATAACGGGCTTAATATTGCTCTTTGTGTATTAGATATTGAAAAAAAGGTACTACACTATGCTGGTGCATACCACCCTTTAATAATAATCAGAGACAACAAACTAATTGAATATAAGGCAACTAAAAGTCCAATTGGATTTTACCCTCAAGAGAAAGCCTATAAAGATAATGAAATTAAACTACAACAAGACGATTTAATTTATCTTTTTTCTGATGGATATTATGACCAAATTGGTGGAAAAAAAAGCAAAAAATTTATGTCGAGAAACTTTAAAAACTTATTACTTAATATTCATAAACTACCAATAAAAGAACAAAAAGACAAGCTATTAAATGTTTTTAATAACTGGAAAGACCAAGAAGAACAAACAGACGATGTTTTAATAGTAGGAATTAAATTAGACAATTAAAATTTCACCAAGTATAAAGACAATAGATTTTAGACAACAGATAAATTTCTAATGTCTTTTATCTAAAATATTTAATCTTACATGATTAAAATAA
>JAOZLS010000363.1 GCA_029934705.1 Bacteroidales bacterium
TCCAGATTATGCAACAACAGTTTATTCAAATATATTAAAGAAAATTTATCCTGACACACCAATAGTAATAGGTGGAATAGAAGCTTCATTACGAAGATTAACACACTACGACTATTGGAGCGATACTCTAAAACCGAGTATTCTTGTTGATAGCAAAGCAGATATTCTGCTTTATGGAAACGCTGAAAAAGCAATCATTGAATTGGTAAGAAAATTGCAGGAAAATACCCCCATATCTAAACTGCAAAATATACCTCAAACCGCAATAATGATCGCTGTTTCAGAAAAAACAGCGGACAATTTTTTGGAAACATGCCCGCTGAACAGTCACGAAGATTGTTTAAGTGATAAGCTAAAGTTTGCTAAAAACTTCAAACTCATCGAAATAGAATCAAACAAAATCTATGCCAAAACAATAATACAAAAAGTACAAGACAAACTAATTATTGTAAACCCTCCATATTCGCAGGGTTCTGATAACGAAACAGATAAATATTTTAGTTTACCTTACACAAGGCTTCCACACCCAAAATACAAAAAAAGAGGAAATATACCTGCTTATGAGATGATTAAGTTTTCGATAAACATACATAGAGGTTGTTTTGGTGGATGTAGTTTTTGTACAATTTCTGCACATCAAGGAAAATTTATAAGTAGCAGATCTGAAAAGTCAATTTTAAAAGAAGTTGATATAATTACAAAAATGCCAGATTTTAAAGGATATATTTCGGATATTGGGGGGCCTTCTGCAAATATGTATAAAATGAAAGGTGTAGATTTATCAATTTGTGAAAAATGCAAACGCCCGTCGTGTATTGATCCCGAAATTTGTTTCAACCTTAATACAAATCACGATGCTTTAAATAATTTATACCTAAGAGTTAGACAACACCCCAAAGTAAAAAAGGCCTTTATTGGTAGTGGTATTAGGTACGATATGCTTTTTAATAAAGATGAAGAAATTAAAGATGATAAACTTCGATATACCGAAAATCTTTTAAAACACCATGTATCGGGAAGACTAAAAGTTGCACCAGAACACAGCTCCGACAAGGTACTTAAAATAATGCGGAAACCTAAGTTTGGATTATTTATAAAATTTAAAGAGTTGTTTGATAAAATAAATTCACGAGAAGAACTAAACCAACAACTAATTCCATATTTTATATCGAGCCACCCAGCAAGTACCGAAACCGAAATGGTTGATTTAGCAATGAACACAAAAAAGTTAGATTTTAAACTTGAGCAAGTACAAGACTTTACACCTACTCCAATGACGGTTTCGGCTGTAATATTTTATAGTGGTTATCATCCTTATACCTTAGAAAAAGTTTACACAGCAAAATCGAAACAACAAAAGCTTAATCAGCGAATGTTCTTTTTTTGGTACAAAAAAGAATTTGTACAACAAATTAAACAACGGCTAATGGATATTAAAAGACCCGACCTAATTAGTAAACTTTTTGTAAAAAAGAGATTTTAATAATATCTTTATTAACTAATTTTTCATAATTTTAATTGAGAATGTTTTTTCATCTGTTTGGATTTTGAGGATGTAAATTCCACTTTTAAGATTTGACAAATTAATCGTTTTATTTTGTTGTATTTCCATATTTGCATTTATAAGTTTACCTGTTATATCAGAAATTGTAATATTTTGAATATTGTTATTTATCGTATTAATAAATATTATTCCGTTTGTAGGATTTGGATAAACTGAAATTCCAGCATCTTGTAATTTATCAATACCAACACAACCACCATCAGTAACAGTCCAATTATTAGGAGCATCTGTAAGTATTGCTCTTGCATTTACAGCATTACTAGAATATTGACTATTCCCGCCATGAAAATCAATATATGGTTTTAGTGTTTGAGCAGACCAGCCTAACAAAAGTGCATCATAATTTGAAGTTGATAAACTAATAAGAGCAAACATACTAATCATATTTGTAACATTACTGACATTCCAGTTGCTAAGATCTTGGTCAAAAGCACTTGCACCATGAAACACCTGTTGCATATCAGTAACATTACTCACATCCCAATTACCAATATCTTGATTAAAAGCGACTGCTGCATTAAACATACTTCTAATTGAAGTTACATTACCTACATTCCAACTATTTATATCTTGATTGAAGGCCTGCGTACCGGCAAACATGTATGTCATATCTGTAACATTACTTACATTCCAATTACTAATATCTTGATCAAAATTATTTGCTGAACTAAACATACTGCGCATATTTGCAACAGTACCTACATTCCAACTACTAATATCTTGGTTAAAATTAGTTGCTGAACTAAACATGCTCCCCATATTTGTAACATTACCTACGTCCCAATTACTTATATCTTGATTAAAACTAATTGCTGAACTAAACATACCGTACATACTTACAACATTACTAACATCCCAATTACTTATATCCTGATTAAACGCATTAGCAGACTGAAACATTTGAGATGTTGACTGGACATTACTTACATTCCAACCGCTAATATCCTGGTTGAAGCTATGTGCATTATTAAATAAGCTTCCCATGTGTGTAATATTACTTACATCCCAAGTACTAATGTCCTGATTAAAAATTTCTGCAAAATAAAACATATTATGTATATCAATAACAGTTGAAGGAAGACTAGCTGGTACTTCTATAATATTCATGGCATAATAGAAGGCATAATTCAAATTTTCTAATCCTAGATTATCCCAACTGGTAACTTTTGTTAGTTTTTCAGAATTCTCGTAATAACTACCAAATGCCCTCAGTGAGCCAGTAATGGTTACGGTATATTCACCTTCGGTTGTATAAGTATGCGGTTTATTACCTTCTGTTGTGTAAACATCAGAATCTCCATCTCCCCAATCAACTATAACATCTACCTCCCACCATAAAGGTAATTCTATAGTTGTACCTTCTGAAAGATTTGTGTCAAATACTAGCACCATTTGTGCTTTAGCAGTTAGACTAAAAAGGATTAAAATAACAGTAAAAATAAATAATTTTGACTTCATAATTGTAAATTGTTTTGTTTCATTGTATTTGCAACTAATAATTACACAACCAAGGATTTTCCTTGCTTAAAATTTTTCATCATTTTTCTAAATTTAGCTTCATCAAAATCCAAGTTACAGACTTGATAAGCACGTTTTAAAAACACTTTTTTTCTGTAATTTGTTCTGCCTGTAAGCATTATGCTATATTCCATAATTTCTAAGGCATATTTTTTCTCAATTTCGCTAAGCTCAGCAAAACGTTCAATAAATAATTCTCTATTATTAATATTTGAATTACGAATATTTACCTCGGAGCTACTAACAAGCCCTTTATACAAAAGTTCAAGATTTGGATGTAAATCTTCGGCAACAATTATTGAAATAGTTACGGCACGTATCATTTGTAATTGCCCTTTATAGCTTATATTTTGATACTTATAAAAATCTAAAATGTCGGTAACAGTTGAAGGACCAAGTACTCGTATTTTCACTTCAACAATAGTTCGCCAAGCCTCATAACTATTCCAAAAACCGACTACAGGAATTGCAAGTACAGCAAAATATGCACGACTCAGTGTTTTACCAATTGCACGCTGAACAATATATTTAAAAAACAGTTTAGTAATTGATGCTTTAGCTTTATAAATAAGAATAAGAATAATTCTTCTAAATTTATTACTATCTTTTAAAGGATCAATATTAATTTCGGAAAGTCTAGGATTTGGAATTTCTAATGCAGCACGACTAACTGTTAGTGCAAAGTTTTTTTCAGTATCATCTTTTTTAAATAATTCTTGATTAACAGATTGTACTAATTTTAGTGAACTGTGCATGGTGTCAAAAAATAAAACAATCATTTCAATTAGCGACAAGATAAGAGTTAAACCTATGTATTGAAATAAGTAAACAAGATTTTTATCAGCTAAGAAATCAGAAATGGTAACAACCTCGGTTCTAATATTAAAAAGATATAAAAACGAAATAAAAGAAGAAGCAATACCAATTACTCCAGCATTAAAAACAGATTTATTAACAATTCGTCTGATATTTTTACGCTCATCATCTGATAAATATAAAGCACCATTTTCGTCATACTCTCCTTGATGGGCAGAAGAAATACGCTTAAAATACCATAAACCTAGGCGTTCTGTTAAATTTGTTTTTATTTGGGGCATATTTTCGTTTGATAATGCAAACAAAACTAGACATTTATCCTGAAATATAAAAGAGAGTTGCCGTTTATTTTAATAATACCTAAAATTATCATTAAATAATTTAACCA
>JAOZLS010000364.1 GCA_029934705.1 Bacteroidales bacterium
AAAAAATCTACAAGAAGCTAAAAAATTAATAGAAACGAACAGTAACATTATCCACTACAAATCATTACCAAATACCGAAGTTTTAGAGCTATTAAAAACTAGTCATATAGCTTTACTTCCAACTTATGATGACACTTATGGCTATTCAGTATTAGAAGGACAAGCTACTGGTTGCCCTGTAATATCGACAAATATACTAGCATTACCTGAAATAAATAATAATAATGTAGGTTGGCTAATTAAAGTACCAAAAGATAAAATAGGAAATGGGCTATTAAAATCAAAAGAAGATAGAAAAACATTTAGTTCCATCATCGAAAAAGAGCTTTACAGAATTATAAAAAAAGAAATTTTATCCAATCCTGAAATTATAAAGATAAAAGGCAAAAAAGCGATAGAACGTATCCGTAAATACCATAACCCCAAAGATAAAGCAAGCTTTTTAGAAAACTTATACAAACAATCAATTTCGAGCAATCGATAAAGTTCTCATAATCAAAGGCACATACCCTAATTTCATAAAAACAACACAATTATGAAAATCCTTTACTATTCCCCTCATCCAATGCTAAATACTGCACATCAAGCTGGATATGCAACTCATATTAACGAAATGATTAATGCATTTCGAGAATTAGGACATGAAGTTTTACCTGTAATTATGGGAGGTACTGAAGATGATGTTACGGAAATATTGACTGAAAATAAACTAAAACAAATAACTAAAAAGATAATTCCTAAACTTTTATGGGAAACATTAAAAGATATACAATTATTAAGATTTGATAAATTTGCGGAGAAAGTTTTTGAAAAAGCTGTAAATAAATTTCAACCAGATTTAATATACGAACGAGCTAATTATCTTCAACTTTCAGGGATTAATATAGCAAAAAAACATAATATTAAACATGTTTTAGAAATCAACTCACCTTATCTTGAAGAGAGAGTTGCACTTCAAGGTAAATCTTTAATGTTGAAAAAAGCATTAAAAATCGAAAAGCAACAGCTTTCTAAAACTGATTTACCTGTTGTGGTTTCATCTGCATTACAAAAACATTTCTCTAAAAAGCACAATATAGATAAAGCTCATTTTATTGTAACACCCAATGCAATTAATCTAAAAAAAGTATCAACTGATATAAATAAAATCCAAGCACTTAAAAATAAATATAAACCAAAAAATGAAATCATTGTAGGATTTATAGGCTCATTTTTTCGCTGGCATGGAATAGATATTCTTATAAAATCATTTGCAGAACTTAGCAAAAACAATAAAAATATAAAATTAATAATAATTGGTACCGGAGAAATAGAAACAGAGCTTAAAGAGCTTGCAAGGAATATTTGTTCTAAAAACATTGTTTTCACAGGAAAAATCCCAAATACTGAGATTTTTAATTACATCAGTCTTTTTGACATTGCAGTCATGCCTAATTCAAATTGGTATGGTTCCCCAGTAAAGGTGTTTGAGTATGGTATCATTAAAAAAGCAATTATTGCTCCGAACTTTACACCTTTACAAGATATAATGGGAAATAGGAAAGAAGCATTATTAATTCAGCCAAGCGTTGAAAACCTTAAATCTGCAATGCAAAAGCTTATTTCAGACAAGCAACTCAGAAAACTTTTATCTGAAAACTTTTATAATAAAATAACAAATAACTATACTTGGGGAAAAAATGCTGAAAAAGTATTAAATAATATACTTAACACTCACATGAAAATAGCCTTCCTTACAGATGGAATATTCCCTACAATAATAGGCGGAATGCAAAAGCATTCTTATTATCTGGTTAAATATTTTGCACAAAAACAAGTATTTATTGATTTATACTATTTTGTACCAAAAGGGAAAGACGATTTACTCAAATTTTCGGATGATGAATTAAAATACATAACTCCTATAAAACTAAATTATCCTGAGATACCAAACATTCCCGGGCAATATGTTATCCAAGAATATTTCTATTCAAAAAAAATATTTACTGAATTAAATAAACGAGAAGAAGTTGATTTTATCTATTCACAAGGCTTTACCTCTTGGGCTTTCCCTAAAAAAGTAAATATTCCAATAGGATTAAATCTTCATGGTTTTGAAATGTTCCAAATAACAAAATCAAAAAAAGAAAATCTAAAAAAAAGACTGTTACAATTACCAGCAAAACAAAGCTATAAAAAGGCAGATTATATTTTTTCCTTTGGTGCTAAGTTCAATAAATTATTGTCTGGTTTGAATATTCCTGAGAGAAAACAAAAAATATTTTATAACGGCATTTCAAATGATTGGATTAATACTAATATTACTAAAACAAGTAATGTCAGAACATTTCTTTTTGTTGGAAGATACGAAATAAGAAAAGGTATTGACATTTTGAACAAGGTTATTGAAAGTCTGATTGCTGACAAGCTTAATTTTAAATTTATTTTTGTGGGTCCTATTCCCAAAGAGAAACAAATAATTAATTCTCGAATAGACTACAAAGGAAGTATATCATCCGAAATTGAAATAAAAAAGATATATGAAGAAGCAGATGTATATGTTTTGCCAAGCCTCTCGGAAGGTATGCCTACTGTAATTTTAGAAGCAATGGCATCGGGCTTAGCAATAATAGGAACAAATGTTGGAGCAGTCAGCCATACAGTCTCTCCTGATAATGGTATATTAATTAATCCAAATAATCAATTAGAATTAGAACAGTCCATAAAAAAAATGATTTTCTTATCCGACGAAAATATTAATGTGATGAAAACAAACTCACTTAACAAAGTTAAAGAAAATTTTACTTGGGATATTATCGCCAATAACTATATTCAATTTTTTAATGAAATAACAAGCAAATAGCCAACAAAAACCCCAAAAAACAAGCAAATCCCTTGTAATTTCACATAAAACACACATAATGAGAGAGTTAAGAAAGGTAAACAGAAAGACAAATACCTGATTTTCAATTAGTTACAAAATAACCGTTCATATTTCATTTCCCTGTACAATTACTAATAAAGCTCTAAATATCGCATTCTCATCGAGTTAACTCACACATTTACAGTGGTTTTACAAGATTAGTTCCATATTTTGTATGATTAATTTCACTTCGTTCATTTTCTTATAATTCTAAAACAACCAAAGCCTTCGCTCAAAGCAAAGGCTTTGATTTTAATCAAGCTTATTTTATTTCACCAAACATTCTCTAATTGTTCATCTATTTCTAACTAAACTATTTTAAATTTGCACAAAGATTATACTAAACATCTATGAAAATTAGAATAACATTTCGTTGCCAGCACTTATCGAAGGCAGATTAGTAAGCATTAAATTATTGGACTAAACCTCTTTCAAAAATTGTATTAATAGCCCATCATACGTTGGGACAGGTAATGCCAATAGACTTTTTGTATTACAAGTTCATAAAGTAATACAAAACTAAAAGCATATTGGTATATCTGAGAATTCAGAAGAATTTTGCATCGATTTTATTATCAATGTCACAAAAGAGAATATCACCAAAGAAAATGTCACTATAGAAAATATATTCTCTATTCCGTAATACTGTGATAAATATATAGCAACCGTAGCCTGAGCGTAGTCGAAGGCGAGCTAGCGGTTTAGAACAATTTTGCTATAAGTGAGACTGCCTTCGACAAGCTCAGGCAACGAATAATCTTATTTATATAACAGAATACATTGTATCATATCAATTTAACAAATCATAATATTCTGGAATATACCAAAAATAGACAACAAATCATTATAAATATTCTTACAGAAAAACCTTCAATAACGATAGACGAGCTTGCTAAAATATTAAAACTTACACGAAGAACAATTCTACGAGAAATTGATACTTTAAAAGAATTGAATTTAATAACACGAATAGGAGGTAGAAAAAAAGGCTCATGGGAAATAAATCAAAAAAAATAATACTCTATCCCTAATAGTGTGATGAAAATTAATACCAACCCATGATTTTAATCGTGGGAAATAAGTATACTAAATTACGTAAATAATTATGAGATTTTTTTACTGCAATTTAGATATGCCGACTGACTTTTAACATTATTTCAGTTTTCCTGAAATCATAATTTTAAAAGCAGAGCGGTATATAAAATACAAACGAACCGTTTTAACGGTTTAAAAATCACACACATGCTGAATTCCTGATTAAAAACGATGCTTCTAAAACCGTTAAAACGGTTATTGGCTAATTTGCCTATATTGCCCCCACGACTAAAGTCATGGGTTAATATTAATTACGTAAATAAGTTCAGCTAAGTCATTTATC
>JAOZLS010000365.1 GCA_029934705.1 Bacteroidales bacterium
TGCTAATAACAGCTTTTTTGTATTTTTCGGTTAAGTTTTCGAGTTCTCTTTTGTCTTCGTCGTTAATTTCCTTTTTAAGGATTTTTTCGGCACGAGTTATAAGCATTTTATTAGCCTCATTTTCAGTGGCAATTTCCTCAAAGATTTTGCCTTCACGCTTTTTAAGTCCTCTACTACTTTTGAAAATTGATTTTACTTCATCGCCAGTTTGTACTTGAACAGCCGACATTTTTAATATACCATTAATATCTAGATCAAAAGTAACGTCAATTTGTCCTTCCTCAACAGGCTTTTCTACCTCAAAAAGAGTTTTTCCAATAAAGTGATTATCTTCTGGATTTTCGTTTTCTCCTTGATAAATTTGAATATCATACGCCCTTTGAAAAGGTCCTGATGCTGCATATCTTTCTGTTCTTTTGCTCGGGATAGGCGTATTTTTAGGAATAATTACACCTGTAAAGAATTTTTGAGACGCTTCTAATTCGTCCATATCTATATCATCAGGACTACCACCAGACATCATTAGTTCCATCATTTTTGCCTGCATTGATGAGCTCTCATCTGCCACTTTAATTCCTAAAGAATGTGGCGTAATATCAACCAAAATAGTATCTACATTGATGTTATTTATAATTGCTCCTTGAATAGTTGCACCATGCGAAACAGCTTCGTCTGGCAAATCGAGCAAGCTAGGCATAATGGAGAACACATCTTCTATTAAGCTAGAAACTAGTGGAATAAGACTTGAGCCTCCAACTAGAACAATTCCTTCAATATCCGAAATTTCTGTATCGGCATCATCAAAAGCATCCTGCATAAGCGAAATAGTTTGTTCAATTAAAGGTTTTATTAAATCCTCAAACTCTATTTTTGTAATTTCTACTTCTAAATGTATTGGTTTTTCTTTTATTTTATAGAAGAAATTTTCTTGAATATTGACACTTTCTTCGCTTGATAGCTTGATTTTTGTTTCTTCAGCTATTTTTTTTAGTCTAGCTTTTTCTTTTGGGGTAGAAACAGCTTTTATTTTATGTTTTTCAGTAAATTTTGTCCAAATTAAATCGGCTAACAAATTATCAAAATCATCGCCACCCAATTTATTATTTCCCTTGCTCGATAATACTTCTATAATTCCTGTATTATTTTCAATTATTGAAATATCAAAAGTTCCACCGCCAAGGTCGTAAATGGCAAAAATAGCATCGTCAATTTTATTTAAGCCAAAGGATAAAGCAGCGGCAGTTGGTTCATTTATAATTCGTTCTACTTTTATGCCTGCAAGCTCGGCTGCTTGTTTTGTTGCTTCACGTTGTACTTCAGTAAAATAGGCAGGAATTGTTATAACAGCTCTTAATTTATCAAACTTTATTTCTAGCTTCTGCTCTACGGCATTTTTTATCTTTCGTAAAATAATGCTCGAAATATCTTCTGGACGCAAATTTTTATCGCCTAATTTAATAGTAATATTTTCGCCCATTCGTCTTTTTATGGAAAGACAAGTATTTTCAGGTTCAACTATTGCCATGTTTTTGGCTGTTTGCCCTACAATATATACGCCATTTGACAAACTTATTGCTGAGGGAAGTAGTTTTTCATGGTCTATTTTTAAAGTTTTTGGCTCGCCATCAACTAATATTGAAACTACTGAATTGGTAGTTCCTAAGTCAATTCCTACTATTGTGTTTTTATCCATTTTTATGTCTTATTTACTGTTACTTTTGCTCTTTTTAATAAAATTCCTTTATACAAATAGCCAATTTCTTCACTTTCTGTAATCTGCCCATCTTTTTTATTTATATCACTAATTGTTTCAATGGCTTCGTGAAAATTTGGGTTAAAAACCTCGCCTATATTTCCTGTTTTTTTTAAATCTGCTGAACGAATAAATTGTGTCCATTTTTCATTTTGAATTGTAAACCCTTCACGCCAAGCATAAAAATATTTCTTGAACTCAAAATTAAATAACAGTTTCATTTCTGGAATTTCTTCAAAATGATGTTTTGTTCTATTTATCAATTCATCTTGTTCTATTAATTTGAGCAATAATTGTTTTGTATTTTCGTCTAATGTTACATTTTCTTCTGTTTCGTGCTTGTTTTTCTCAAACAAAGTGTGAATTTCATTGGAAAGTTTTAAGGAAACTGTATTCATCTTTTTTACTTCGCCTGTGAGCGAAGATACTTCATTTCCAATACTTAGCAAATCGGGTTCGCTAAACTTCAAAGAAAAACCAGCTAATTCTTCTTTGCTAAGTGCGTCTATTGCAACACTTAGGTATTGTTTTAATTCTTCTTTAGTCATTTATCAATTTTTCTAATTCTAATTTTGTTCCAAAAGGTGTTTCAAATATTTCTTTTAAAATATTATTGTTATTCGCTTTTTTCTTTTTAACAGATTTTACATTCTGAAAAAGAGTTAATGGTTTTTTGTACAGAAAATAGGCAGATTTCTTATCATGAATCATGCTTAATTGTTCAAAAGCGTCTCTAATTTTCATAAACATTTCAGGGTCATGCTCTGGCGAATGTTTACGAATTAACTCTATGTATCTTGCTTTTAAATTGTCTGTATTTTCTTTTTCTACGCCAAGTATTTCGTAAGCAGATTGTTTATATAACATTTTCTTTTCTTTAAATTAAAATAACTTAGTATGCGTTAAATCCTCATCAAAAGCAATAACTACTGATAGATACGCCTCCTTCATTTTTTTTGATATTGAACTCTTGCCAATAAATGGTTTTACATAGCTGATTGCTTTTCCTATTATTTTGTCATCAAAATTAGTAAATCCACTATTTTTTGCATTTAAAGCTGATGCCAGATAGTTAATAATTACTTTGGCATTATTAATCTTTGCTTTCCCTATCAAAAACGGTTTAATATAATCTTCATAAATTGGGTAATAAAACAAAGAATATTGAGGATATATTTTTGATACGTATTTTGCTATATTTTTGTAGTCTGTTTCTTTAATATAAGGAGCAATAATTTCACGTAGTTCTTCGTGTGTTTTCTCCGGGTAATTATCAATATAAACTTTTATCAATATAAATAGTAGCCTTTTTTCTAAATCGGAGCTATAATAATATTCTGTTATATTTTTGAAAATATAATCTTGAAATAATTTAGCTGTTCCTTTTTCTATATGCTCTTTTAAATAATATTCTTCTAATGCGTTGTAATTTTTTGTATTAATAAATTTATTTATTTTTATTATATCAATCTCCTTTTCTATTTTAAAATATTTAAGTGCCGAATCATAAGCCGTTTGCACTTTCTTTATTGGGGTTTCAATAATTACTTCTTCTAAAGTCCCAACTAATTCTTTAACAAAATCTTTTGAATAAGTAAATCCCTCATTTTTTTTATCTGCATTTTGGATGAATTTCAAGAAGTTAATCACTAAATTATATGATTTAGGCTCTTGTATTTGACTAGTAGTATCACTAAAAGAAAAATCATTCGTTTTTTCTTCATATACCTTAGGAATTAAAATCTTAGCTATATCATAAACAAATTTTTCATCTTTGCCTTTTTGGTGATTTTTAAAAATAGAACTTAAAATATTCAACACATCAAAATAATTGGCTTTAATAAGCTGTATTTTTTGTTTAAATTCTTTTGTATTGTATTTTTTATGAAGTTCTTTAAAAAGATAAATTAATTTTATGAAAAAATACAAAGGCATATCTTTTTCATGAATAATTTTCTGTAATACATTAAGAATACTCTCTATTTCACTTTTTTTTAAATATTCATCAACTAAATTTTTAAATTCAATTGTATTTTTGCTTTTTATAATTTTAGAAAACTGCTCAGTATTCATAGCGGTTTGCAATTCCAAGACATCTCGCTGATAAGATGAATTTGTTTTATCTTCTCTAAATAATTTAATCCTTTCTAGGTAGGAATCAAAATACTGCTTTAAAAATTTCTTAGGCAGATGCTTTAATATTTCCTCTCGTTTTAAAAAAGTATTAATAAGTAAATATATTTTTAGAATATCTTTCGATTTTCTATTCAAAGTTAAGTTAGAAATTAGTACTCTCATTAAAGGAATAATCTGTGCTTTTACAAATGCTTTCATTTCAGAATCAGCAACTTCACCTGGCTCATCCATAAAATTTAAAAAAGAAAACATATCTTCGTAGAGATCTTCGGGGGAAGGCTCCATTGAAGTTATTACACTTTTTATAATAATATTAATATTTGAACTAAATTTATTATAATACTAATTTTGAAATAAATTTTTGAAATTTTTAGACAAATCGA
>JAOZLS010000366.1 GCA_029934705.1 Bacteroidales bacterium
TGAATATCACCCTTAAGTTCATCATAGCATTGAAGAAAAAGCAGTTCTTCGGGAACAACTTTATTAACTGTAGATTGTATAGCTTTTGCCAAAAATATAGTGTGATTAGTTAAATCTGGAAATAAATATAAAGCTTCTATTTCGGTTGCGTTATTAACTGTCATTTCTCCAGTATCATTAATATCATATTTAGCCTTTCGTTCAATCAACTTTGAAAACGACTCTAAAACAATATCATATTCATCTATATGGGCAAGTATCTGTGCAGAAACAGGAAGTATCGTACTGCTTGACACAACGCCATCACGAACGAGAATATCATGTATCAAAAAACGATGAATCCTTCCATTACCATCTTCAAATGGATGAATATAAACGTAACCAAATGATACCATTGTCGCCTTTATAATTGTTTCAATAGATGCGTCTTTTTTATTCAGATTAACTAACCCTCGCATAAGAGATTTTACAAACTGTGGAGGTGGGCATACGTAATGTACTTTTTGTGTATAATCTCTCATTGTTTGACCAACATAATTTTGAAAATCCCTAAAACTTTCATCTGTATATCTGGGGTCAACAATTGCGTTTTGTAACCGAACCAACTCTTCTTCAGATAATGATTCTTCAACAGACTTTTGACCTGCTTCTTCAAGTATGGCTATAAATTTTTCCATTCTGTCTTGCGATGGTTCTTCTCTCTCTATTTCGCTAGACGATTTTGATTCTTTTTTATAAAGATAATAGCTAGCTCTATTAAAAATTTCGGGAGAATATTCCTTCTTTAAATTTTCAATCGCTTCTTCAATATTCCAATCAATTAATTCACTAAGCTCAGTAGTTCGTCTAATTATGGGACAAAATTCTTTTGACCCTAGAAGATTATCATTTACTTTCCATTTAGATATTTTTGTAATATTTCCTGTAAAATATCGAGATACATCTAGTATATTTTCGTAATTAGTAGTAGTAACCTCAACATCAATTAATTTACCTCTTGTAAATTCATATAAAAACCCTATTATTCTCGGATATTTTCGATTTGGTTTAAATTTTATGTAATCTACTATTTCTTTATGATCAATAGAAATAAATACTTCCTTGATAAATGCAAGATTTAAGTCATCATATTTTAATGCAAATTCTAAATGAGACATTGGGTTATCACTTACACCATATTTCGATTTGAATGTTTGTACAACTGCATTTTCCGAGCTTAACTCTGTTTTATCCATTGTTCCGATATAAGATTCATGTGTTAATCTAAAACCTATAATATCAAACTTTTCCTGAAGCCATGTAAATCCAATTTTTTTCATTTATTGTCTATTTCTTGAAGTAAATTTAATTTCACCGGGGTAAAGATAGTTAAATTACCGACACGAAGGGTAAAACTCGTTTAATTAGTGTTTGTATTGAAAGTGTAAGTAAAATTAACTCGTGGTTTAATAGCCGACTAAAAATAGAAATTAATCCACCAATAAAAGATGAAATAATTGTTAGCTGAGAACGTGTAAAAAACTTTAAGCAATGGTTGGATAGTTAATTTATTGTAACTTTGTATTATTAAAAAATAAGACCCTGAACTTTTTAACATCGAATATTGAGTGTTTGCCCTTACATAAATAAGGTTTACTTTTTAAATGTTTAATTATCAAATATATTAAAATGAATATTGCAATAATAGGCGGTGGAGCCGCAGGTTTTTTTTCAGCAATAGCTGCAAAAGAAAATTATCCAGAATCGGAAATTACTATTTTTGAAAAATCACAAAAAGTTTTATCAAAAGTAAAAATATCGGGTGGTGGTAGGTGTAATGTAACCAACGGTTGCACATCAATAAGCGAACTGTGCAAAGCATACCCAAGAGGTGGCAAAAACCTAAAAAAAGCTTTCCATATATTTAATACCAAACACGCTATGCAGTGGTTTGAATCCAGAGGTGTACCATTAGTAATTCAAGACGATAACTGTGTATTTCCAAAATCACAGGACTCGCAAAGTATAATAGATTGCTTTTTAAGAGAGGCTAAAAACCTAAACATCAAAATTAAATTAGGTGCAGGAATACAAAATATTGAAGAATTTAACAATCAACTTAAATTAAGCTTTTTAAAAGACGATTACAACACACAAACATTTGACAAAGTAATAGTTGCAACTGGAGGTTCGCCTAAAAAAGAAGGATTAGAATGGCTGAAAAAGTTAAACCATAAAATAGAAAAACCTGTACCTTCGTTATTTACTTTTAATATGCCTACCGAGCCTATTACAAAATTAATGGGTGTTGTGGTCGAAAATGCTTTAGTAAATATTCAAGGTACAAAACTAAACGCAACCGGACCATTACTAATAACTCATTGGGGAATGAGCGGACCTGCTATACTAAAAACATCATCGTTTGGAGCAAGAATTTTAAATGAGAAAAACTATAATATAAAAATTCAAATAAATTGGGTGAATCAAAAAAACAACGATTTAGTTTTGGAGTTATTACAAAACATTATAGAAGAACATGCTAAAAAAAAGCTAGCAAACATACGTCCCTACTTCATTCCTGATAGGCTATGGTTATTCTTGTTAAATAAAAGTAATATACCCGAAGACAAAAAATGGAATGAACTTGGTAAAAAAACTCTAAATAAATTAATAAATATATTAACAAACGATGTGTATGAGGTAAAAGGGAAAACAACTTTTAAAGAAGAATTTGTTACCTGCGGTGGAGTTAGCCTACAAAGTGTTAATATGAAAACCATGCAAAGCAAAATATGCGAAAACCTTTATTTTGCAGGCGAAGTTCTTGACATTGATGCAATAACTGGTGGATATAACCTACAAGCAGCCTGGACAACTGGCTTTATTGCGGGAAAATTAGGGCGAAATTAATAACTAACAAACAATTAATACTTATTATCATGCAAAAACTAGCTTTAACATTTCTAACATTTCTTTTAAGCTTTAGCTTTTTATTTGGACAAAACTTTTTTAATAAAACTAATTTTGAAGAAGAAAAAACAATTGTTGTTCTTACAAATCCTACTATTTCGAACATTAAAAATATTACGTTTTTAATTGGAAACAACTTTATTTCAGACACTTCTATTATTTATGTTGGGGTTTATTATAAATATCAAAAATACAATTTTGAAAATTCTCGTAAATACATTTCTGAAAACAATTTAGTAAATTTTTATATGCACGAAATAAAAGACACACTAACTTTAAGTAATATATTTACAAAAAATGATTGTTCCGATGATTTCTTGAAAATCTTCGCACATTCCAACGGTGCCGTATTTTTTGGTGGTCCAGATTTACCTCCAGCAATGTACAAAGAAAAAACAAGCACACTTACATATATTTCAGACCCTTACAGACATTATTTTGAAGCATCATTTTTATTTCATTTGCTAGGAGGTTCTCAAAACAATGACTTTGTTCCTTACATGGAAAAAAATAAGAACTATTCAATTAGAGGCTTTTGCCTAGGTATGCAAACTATGAATGTTGCAACAGGAGGAACTATGTATCAAGATATTCCATCAGAAATTTACAACATTCATTACGATGAAGATATTTTGAAATTAGACAAAAATCAACAACACAAAAATTACAACTATACCCTAACAGCAAACAATAAACTTATTTATGGTAATTTTCATCAAATTGCTATAAAAGACAAAAGTTTAGCTGGAAAAAAGTTTCTAAAAATTAATCCTTATACAATAAGTAGTCATCATCAAGCTATAAAAAAGCTTGGCAAAAACTTGCAAACAACAGCTACTTCAATTGACGGTAAAATCATTGAAGCCGTTAAACACACAAAATACCCAAATGTTATAGGCGTACAATTTCACCCAGAAAATAGATATATTTTTCATGAAAATATTAAATACAAATTTTCGCAACAAGACAAAAACTACTTTACAGGACTTGATGTCTTAAAAAAGAATAACAGTTTAGAATTTCACCAAGTTTTTTGGGCAAAATTTATAAATGGTTTGAAATAGGGCTTTAAAAAAAGGTTGTTTTAATAGAGGAATATAAAATGAAATTTATGTGGCATAATAGAAAATTGGTTTATTTAATATTAATAATTTCAATGTTCTTTTTTTCGGAGATTAAATCTCAAGAAACTAAACACTGTTATAAACTATTTAAAGATGCAGTTGAAGTATATATAAATCACGACTTTACAATTTCAAGTCAAGCCGATGGAATATTTTTATTTAAGGTGAATTTTGAGGTAAAACAATATAATATT
>JAOZLS010000367.1:0-753 GCA_029934705.1 Bacteroidales bacterium
TTAGTAATATGGGTTTTTTAGTTAAGTCCATAAACTAAAAAGGTTTTGTTTTTGCGAATACAAGAATTGGATTATCAAATTCTGTAATTGAGTCAACGAGCTGCTTTATTGTTTTTAACTCGCTTTCCGGATATTTGTTTTTAATCTTTTTGTAATGTTCAATTATATCTGCAGGTTCGATTATTGAAACAAATTCGGAATCGGTGGCTGCTATTGGTGGGGTGTAAGGGATGTGATCAATATCATTAATGAGATTTTTTGCAATTACTATTTTATCAGTTGATTTAGAATAAAATACATGACTGCTTAAAAGATGCCTGAATTGAAAGAATATAGAATAATTGGTTTCTGAAAAATTATTAGCATTAAATGCAAAATTATCTTTTGATATTTCTGTTAATGCTTTTTTTCTTAGTTGAGCTTGTTCCAAATAATCAGAACTTGTTTTCTGAAATATATCAAATGGAATTTTGTTTTCTCCAAAATCAATATAAAAACGTGGGAAAATGGAATCATAAGCAATGCTATAAATAGTATCATTAAATGGCATTATAAATGAAACCTGATTATTAAGTCTGAAAAAAATGTTTCTTGATTCAAGATGAAAGTTCTTCATATTATTGGCGATTTCTATGAAACTTGAATGAAATCTAAATTCTTTTGATGCTAATATGAGATTGTCATTTACATTGAAAGTATTTCCAAAGTTTGAATAGTAATCGGCATAGAAAATGTAAAAGCTTTTGGATATAT
>JAOZLS010000367.1:763-4264 GCA_029934705.1 Bacteroidales bacterium
GAAAAGAAAAGGTGTAAACGTTTTTCACTAATATATTCACCATCTAAATTGAATGAAAGCATTTTTAATAGACCTGGTTCCCATATTTTAATTTCATTCTTAAATTCATCTATGTTAAATTCATAAATATAGACATATTCACCGGGTCCCCGTCCATTTTCGTATATTTTATTAATAAATTTTCCATTTTTATTGAAAATGAATATAGAATTATTATTATCAAGAATATATATTCTGTCTTTGAATATAACTAATTTATTGATTACACCTATTAGATGGTCTTTTGTTGTTTCAAGTTTAATGTATGAAAATGAAGAAAACACTTCGCTAAGTTGTAATAATGATTGAGTGCTTTTTACACTAATAAATAGAGGTTTTAGTTTATTATTATCAATAGTCTTTGTGTTTTGTTGTTTGTCATCAGAATTACAAGATATGAAAGCAAAAAATAGGGGAAACAATATTAGTATCAACTTTTTCATTTTGAATTAATTAAAGTAAGTATCAAAATTGTGTCAATATGCGTTTTGATAATAATATAAAACTCAGACATCCAATATGTATCAACAAAGATTAACACAATGAAATTATTGGACGTCTGATAGTATAAAATATCAAAGCATAACTCTTGTCAAAAGGGATCACAGTAAATTGAAAACATCCACTAACATCTGATATTAAATTTTTGGTACATGTCGCACCAATCCAAATTTATTTTAAAATCATTTAAACCAAAATTTGTACTATAGAAGGTTTAGATTGTATCTCTTTTGGTATTAGAACAACAATTAATGTTTTTTTTATAATGATTTCCTTTCCATGCCAAAAATTATGAAATTTATGATTGCTTATTTCACTAATCTTCTTCACATAAATCCTGTAAGGATGGGCAGCATGAACCAGGATCTGACCAAAAACAACGGAATACTAAAGTTCCATCATTACAATAGTGAAAGGCAATATCTAAATCCTCACAAGTCCAGTTTGTACTGTCAGGAGGTTCTTCCGATTTTGCATTTTGCGGAAAGATCATCACCGCACTTGTAACAATACTAAAAACGAACACCAATGACAATATCGAACTTAATATTTTCTTTCTCATAATAATTACATTTTTAAAATTAAACAAAAAACAATTAACTAACTGCCAAGCCCACCCAATACAATCCCTGTACTACAAAAAACCGTAGTATTTATCCTATTAAAGGAAAAATCTAAACCGTTTTTCGCACGGGCAGGCGCTTCTTAAATGAACTTGTTCTTTCCGGTAAAAAAGATGTAACATTTATGTGAATGCTTTTTTGTAAAGTCTGTTGTATTATCGGTTATCGAGGAAAATAGTGCCCATATATTTACGGGAATTATACCAGATGTACCCCCCCCCTCAATTCCAGAGCACAAAAAGAAGCGTGAAACCATTTGTTTTCAGGATTTCCGCTTATGTTTAATGATATATTTCCGGTTAAAGAATTGTTCATGGCAAAACTCTCTTTATTCTTTACGATTGCAATATTAAAACAAATATTTTTAATATGCAAAGGAAACTCAATGAAAATTGTAAGGAGTCCACCATTTGTCCACTTCTTGGGTTTAAGAGTTTAAAGTTCGGAAGTTCATAGATTAAAAACCCGTAGGGTCGGTGCAGGATAGTGTGGCGGAGTCCCTGCGGGTTGAAAAGACATCCGGGCTAATAACAACTACCAGCTTTAGTCAGGTTTTCAACCATTCGGGAGTTCAGCCCATAGGCCGGCGTTCACCCGAATGGTTTATTAGCACAAAATCTGTTAGGGTCGGCGCAGGATGGTGTGGTGGAGTCCCTGCGGGTTGCAAAGACATCCGGGCAAATAACACAAAACTAGCAGCTTTAGTCCGGTTTTCAACCATTCGGGAGTTCAGCCCACGGGCCTGCCTTCACCCGAATGGTTTATTAGCACAAAATCTGTTAGGGTCGGTGCAGGATGGCGTGGTGGAGTCCCGGCGGGTTGGATAACGATTCTGATTAAGCAAAATAGAAAACTCCAGTCAGTTTTGCAACCATCCTGGAGGTCTGACGCACGAAAACAGCAAAAAGGACAGAATTGTGAGCAATATAGTTTTTTGCATTACTCTTGTGTTTAGCGTTTTGTTTTGTAATGCAAACATAAGGAAAACTAAGTTAATAAACAGATAAAATAATTATTTTTTTTCTACAACATTTCCTTCAATATACAAAGCATCGGGACTTGATTCTGCATTTGAGAAAATATATATTGCTTTTGAAAAATAGCCGTAAGTTTCAGCATCGTACATAACCATTATACTGTCTTTCTTTCCCTGTCTCAGTTTTTCTCTTGACCATTTCGGAATCGTGCAACCACAACTGCTTTGAATATTTTTTATTTTTAGGGCGTGCTCGCCAATGTTTTTATAAACAAAACATGTAACAACTTCCTTTTCTGCAGGTATATCCCCGAAATCAAATGTGGGCTTGTTAAATTTAATAGTCGTATTCGAATTAAATAATTTCTGAACAATTTCGCTGTTTTTAAGAAAATAGCTTAAAAAGAATGAACCTATAAATACCAGTAACAGTACTACAAAATATTTTATCTTCATAATTAATTCTTTATCTCATCCAAAATTGATTTAATATCATATTTTAATATTTTTTCATCAAAATAGGCTACGCCGTACATTATGCCGTTTTTTTCATCAATCGTAATATACTGTAAGTAATCAGGTACTTTTATTGAGCAAACTGGTTCTGATTGCCAATTGAAAACTCTAACTTCAACAGGTATTGATTGTTTTGCATATTCAGATTTCAGCTGATTGTAATAAACAGTGTATATATAGGAATCGGTTGAAGTTGTAGCAATATAATACTCCTTAACGTTAATATCGTTTATACTCTGCTGCTTAGCTGCCAAATAATCTTTTATTAAACTACTATTCAAATTCTCATTTTTATCAATATATGAATTTAAAATATTTCCATTAATGTCAAAAATATCGAGTCTGTTGAACATATTCATAGCGGAGGAAATTTTTGTTTTATCCGGCTTTAATGTTAATATCGCAACGTAGAGCATATTATATCTATACATAAGGAAATTTATATCATTATTGTCGTTTTTAATAATTGTGAAAGGTTTAACAATTTTTATTCTTTCATTTGTTTGGGGATTTATGATTAATAAGCGATTAATTTTTATATCCAAATTACTTGAAGCCCCTATAATATTGGTTGAATCAATATAAAACATTTGTGAAAACATATATTCAGGACTATATTTAATCTCTTTATCAATAAAAGTTTTACCATTTTTAATGCTTTTTGTTATATTTATTCTGTACAATCGTTTTCTGTTTAACTCCTGAACCCAGATGAATAATTGGTCGTTGATTTTTTCGTATTGTCCATTATAAACAATTTCTGTTGCAAAATCATTTTTTCCTTCACCAACTATACCGATATAAGTAATGTGCTTAAGTGACTTTGAGTTTAACAGTTCAAAATAT
>JAOZLS010000368.1 GCA_029934705.1 Bacteroidales bacterium
TAAGAGAATTTTAAAAGAAATATTCATTTTCTTCTTTAAGAAAACAAATTGAAGAAAAAGAAGAAATTTGGCTAAACAACAAAACATTAGATTCAAAGAACGACCCTGATGACCATTTTGTTAATGGAGAAGTTTTAAGAACTCTATTGAATATAGATGCTGAGATAAAAATTGGAAATTCTATTTTTAAAATGACAAAAAGCGGAATTATGTATGAGATTACTTGTGGTAACATTAATATTTTAAATAATTTAAGAAATGGAATTATTGACAGTACGGATGGATTAATAAAACATTTTGAAAATAAGTCCAAAGGATACTACCTCAATAAATACAGAACAGTTGACAGATATTATGATAATAATGAAAAAATGTTTAAAGCAAAAGTTACTGTTACAAACGGACCTTACCTCCGTTTTGTAAAAGGGACAACTAGATCTTTTAAAAAGAAAAAAAATCGCTGGAACAGATATGACACTAATATAAGTGCTAGAGTTTATGGTGCTATTTATATAAAGGATAGTTATGGTGATTATACCTTTAATGGAAATACTGATAGTGGTATTGCTACTGATGACGACTCTTATGTAATAGCAAAACGAAGCCTTAGGTATAAGTTTTATGCAAGAAGTAGTTACCTACACTGTGCGTGCACATGTAATGGTGAATCATATACTGTAACATTGAACTAATTTAGGTATTACTCGAACAAGTACCAGATTGCTTTAGGTACTTGTTCTTATTCACAATTAAATGCAAAGATTAATATTTTATATTTTCACAGTTTTTTTATTAATTTCTTCATGTCAGAGAGAAATGGAAATTGATATACCTGATACTCCGCCTAGACTCGTTGTTAATTGTATGTTTTCGCCCGAAAAAGTTTTTGAAGTAAGTGTAGCTTCAAGCTCATATATTCTTGACACAGCATACACATATATAAAAAATGCTACTGTAAAACTATACACCGATAATATATTTACCGAACTATTGCTACATGAAGCAAACGGTATTTACAAAACGTCTGGCTATAAACCCGAAATAAATAAGACTTATCGTATTGAAGTTTCGGCAGTAAATTATGAGACTGTAACAGCAACAAGCTATTTGCCAAAAAAAGTAATAATAAATTCAATAAATGAAAGTTTATATACAGAAATAGACGACTATGGCAATTATTATTCAAAAGTGCAACTTACTTTCTCAGATTTTCCAAATGATAGCAATTATTATGAATTACTCATAATATACGATATATCACTGTCAAGAGATATTAGCCTATTTGATAGTTCATATTATAATGAGTTTTGTGATAAAATTATAAACGATAGTACTTGCAAGTCATATCACTTAGGCTTTGCAAGTATTTTTTCAGACTCTCCAGTTTTCTCTGAGCAATTCAAATCACGAAATATGTACTTTGGCAATAGCAAACATGCGATATTTACAGATAAGCTTTTTTCTGGGCAGACATACACTCTTGATATTGATTTTTTTAATATTGATAACGCTATATTACCCGATACTGCTGAATATAAAATAATACTAAGCTCAATAACAAAAGATTATTATAAATATTTATCAATAAATAATATTAATCAAAACACAAGTGGCTCCGAGTTTCTTGATGAATTTTGGGATGGTTGGCGTATTGGTGAAGCAATTCAAATGTACTCAAACATAGAAAATGGCTATGGTATTTTTTCAGGTTATAATTTTAGTACTGATAGTTGCATATATACAAATTTATGAAAAATTATATTCTTTTAATCTTAACTGTTTTCATTTTTACAAAATCCAACTCGCAAACTTTTACAATAAGTGGAAGTGTTAAAGATGAAATATCGGGTGAAAATTTAATTGGAGTAACTGTATATTTTCCAGAAATAAACGAAGGAACAAAAACAAATAATTTTGGCTTTTATAGTATAACTTTGCCTTCAAATGAATTGCTTTTAATTGAAATATCATATCTTGGATATAAAAAACAGACAATAACTATATGCTTAAAAACAGATTTGGTTAAATACTTCAATTTACAAAAAGACGAAAACCTAATTAATGAAATTACAATAACTGCTAACAGAAATAATAATACTGAAATTAGTACTATTGAAATACCTATTCTACAAATACAAAAACTACCATCACTTGGAGGAGAGGTTGATATAATGAAGTCAGTTCAATTAATGCCTGGCATACAATCAGGCGGAGAAGGAAAAAGCGGATTATATGTTAGAGGCGGAAGTCCCGACCAAAATTTAATTATATTAGACGATGTTCCCTTATATTACGTTGATCATCTTGCAGGTTTTGTCTCAACATTTAATGCCGATGCTATAAACACAATAAAAATTATAAAAGGCGGAATACCTGCACGCTACGGAGGTCGTCTATCATCGGTTGTTGATGTTCGTATGAAAGATGGGAACTTAAAAAAGTATTCACTAAAAGGAAATATAGGGATAATCTCAAGCAGATTATCTTTTGAAGGTCCTATAAAAAAAGACACAAGTTCCTTTATTATTTCAGCAAGGCGTATGTTACTTGACCTTATATCAAAACCTATGACATATTTTGCAACTGACGGTACTTCAGTAGGTTATTATTTTTATGATATAAATGCAAAAGTAAATTATAAAATTAATCGGAAAAACAAACTGTATCTCAGCATATACAAAGGAAATGATAAAACTTCAGTAAATACTTCTAAAAATGATGATTTTAATCGCGAAAAAATAAACAACAGTTTACAATACGGAAATATTGCAGGAGCTTTACGTTGGAATCATTTGTTCAGTAACAGATTATTTGCTAATATGACATTAACCTTTACCGAATATAAATATAAAACAGAATTAAAATATAAAAATACAGAAAATGAGAAAGAAATAACTGAATTTCAGAATATTTTTAATTCAAATATTGATGATATAAATATTAAATATGATTTTGAATACTATAAATCGAATAAATATCAATTACGATTTGGAATAAATTCTATTTTTCATGTATTTACACCTGGAATTACATCAGTAAAACATTCAGAACCAGGTGAATCTTTGATTGACACAACATATAATAATATTAAATTTAATGCTTTTGAGAATAACATTTATTTCGAAAATAGAATTGAAATAAGCAAATATATAAAAACAAATATTGGATTGCGTTTCTCTGCATATACAATAAACAATAAAACTTTTTTTTCAGCAGAACCACGTATTTTGTTATCTTTTATGTTATCGCAAAATTTTTCATTGAAGACATCATACTCTCAAATCAAACAAAATGTCCATAATCTGTCGTATTCAGGACTCGGATTACCATCGGATTTATGGTTGCCAGCAACAAAAATGGCTGTCCCTGAAAAATCATCTCAATTTGTATTAGGCTCATCTACATCTTTATTCAACAATCGTTATGATTTCTCTACAGAGCTTTACTACAAGGAGTTGTCTAATTTAATAACATACAAAGCTGGAGTTTCATATTTTGATGTATCAAAGTCTTGGGAAAACAATATTCTTACAAACGGAAACGGTAAATCTTACGGTGCTGAATTTTTATTTCAAAAAAAATATGGTAAAATAACTGGTTGGACAGCATATACTTTATCAAAAACAGTACGTCAATTTGATGAATTAAATTCAGGAAAATATTATACTTTCAAATACGACAGAACCCATGATATAAGTATTGTTATAAATTATCAAATAAACGACAAGTTTAATTTTTCGGTTTCTTGGGTTTACGGCACAGGCAATGCAATAACATTGGCTAATGAACATTACAAATTACCTTATGCCGTTGTTACAGATGAAGAAGCTTATGTGGATTATAAAGACAATTACTACACTGAGGTATTCGGAGAAAAAAACAGTTTTCGTATGCGTGATTTTCATAAACTTGATATTGGAATAAATTATGTAAAAAAGAAAACAAGAGGGACAAGAACTTGGAATGTAAGTGTATATAATGTATATAACCGACAAAACCCTTATTATTATTTCTTTAAGAAAATATACGAAAAAGATATACAAGGAAACGACACAGATAAATATGAAATAAAAATGTATCAACAAAGTTTATTCCCAATAATACCTTCAATAAGTTACAGTTTTTCATTTTAAATAGAGTCAATATTGAATTCGCTCCGAAAACTGGTCAGACGGCCGTATTTACAAAATGCAGAAACCTATCTCTTTTATTTACTGTTAACTAACAAAGCCGTCAGACCGATTTCTATACAAATTTTGACTTT
>JAOZLS010000369.1 GCA_029934705.1 Bacteroidales bacterium
ATAATAATTCAAGTAATAGTAGCTACAATCAGCCACGAACTACAAATTCAAGTTATAGAAGTAGTACTAATCAAAATAATAGAAGTAGTTCTTACTCTCGACCAAATACTAGTAATAACTCAAATTACAGTAGCGGAAGTAATAATTCATCAAATAGAAGTAGCAACTCATATAACAGAAGTGGTAACTCTTCAAATAGAAGCTCTTCATACAACAGAACAAGCAACTCTTCAAGTAGAAGTAGTGGCTCAGGAAGTCGTAGCTCTGTAAATAGCAGTAGCAGAAGTTCTAATTCAAGTGGTTCAAGATCATCTGGATCACGTAGTTCTTCAAGTAGTAACTCTAGAAGCTCATCAGGAAGAAGATAAATTTATTTCAAATTTCTCACAGGTTATTAGCCTGTGAGTCTTTTTCCTTAAATAATTTACCTAACCATATTAATATAAAATCATGTTTAAAAAAATAATATTTTTAAGCTTTATCATTGCTTTTGTGCAAACTTATAGTTTTGCCCAAAACCAGATAGATGCTCTCAGATACAGTCAACAATTTTACGGGGCAACAGCTAAATCAGTTGCCATGGGAAATTCACTTTCAGCAGTAGGTGCCGATTTTACTGCGGTAAGTATAAATCCTGCAGGACAAGGAGTTTTCAAAAAATCTCTATTTTCTTTTTCGCCAAACTTTGTATTAAGTAATACTGAAAGCGAATATGCAGGAAGCATTAGAAACGAAAATAAACTAGGCTTCACTTTTAACAACCTTGGTTATGTTGGAGTTAGAAATAAAAAGAAAGGTGCTTTAAAACAACTAAGTTTTGGCTTTAGTTATAATAGATTAAATGAATACCGACAAGACATAGTAGCCACAGGAACAAACAACACAGGTTCAATATTAGATTATTACACATATAATGCAAATTCGCCTTATGGAACTATTTATGACGACAGATGGAGCAGTTTTAGAGAAAACTTAGCTTGGAATACCTACCTAATGGATTATGATAGTATTTCTGGTGAATATTTTAACTTTGTTACCGATGATGGTAAATATGGCGAAACACAGCGTAAGTCTATTACTAGAAAAGGTGGATCTGGAACTTATGATTTTACAATTGGAGCAAATATTTCTGATATTTTATATATTGGAGGAACTCTAGGATTTACTAATGTTTATTTTTCACAAACTTTAAATTATGAAGAAACAGACTATCCAAATATTTATGCAGGAACTGGTATTCCAGGAGATTCTGTTTTGGCAAATCCTACAAATTTAGAATATGGCGAAACTCTAATAACAGAGGGTAGTGGAGTTAATTTTAAGTTTGGAATGATACTTCAGCCAGTTAAATTTATTAGAATTGGTGCTGCAATACATAGCTCAACTTTCTTTAATATGACAGATGAATACAGAACAACTATGTACTCCAAATTTGCTACACCAGATGCTTTAGGCGATGATGATTACTTTTCTGATTCTGATTACAACACTTTTAACTGGAAATTACAAACACCTTTTAGAGCAAATGCTGGTATAGCTTTTATTTTTGATCAAAAAGAAATAGGTAAATTTTACACTGTACCAATGACGTTTAGTGTTGACTATGAATATGTAGATTATTCAAGAGCACATTTAAAATCAAATAATTTTGAATATCCTTTTGATAATGAAAACCTAGAAATCCAAAATACTTATGGTGAAACTCATACAATTAGAGCTGGTGCCGAATTTAATTTTGGAGTTATTAAATTTAGAGGCGGATATGCAATGAGTTCGTCCCCATTAGTTAGCTCAACCGATTTTATGGATAATGTTAGAACAACATACTCTGGCGGTATTGGCATTGGCGGAGCACTTGCCTTTATGGATTTAGGATATTCGTATATGACAAGCACTGAAATCTTGTATATGTATGATGCAACAAATAATTTTCCAATAGACCCAATCGGAAATATTGAAGAACCTACTGCAAATTTAAAAAATGCACTACAATTTATTCAGCTTACAGTAGGATTGAAATTTTAATTCTCCTTAATAATTCCTAAATATTTAAATACGGTTTTCAAAAAGTTGAAAACCGTATTTTTTTGTACTGATATTTTTTTGAAAACTTTTTAAATGCTGACACAACCTATAATTGTAATCAAAAGCTTTTCTATCATTAGGTTAGCATAATTTTATAAATATTTGTAATTTAATAGAAGTTTCCTTATGTAGGAAAGCTTATATTTTAATAACTCCTAACCAGCAATTGACCTAGATATTTCTATTTACTTAACGGCGAACTATATAAACTGCTTTTGATTTTTCTATAAAGAGTACATTTAATCTCTATTTAAAAGCACTTCAACAGAACCTCTGTTTTCTGCAATATAAGCTGATTCTACATCTTTGTTATTTTTTATTTTGTTGATAATTTGTTTACTACCATTAAAATTTAAAATATTTACCTTTGCAATATGTGTTTTTGCTGTTGCATGTGATTCAACTGAACATTTTTCGGCTAATTCTTTGCCTAAAAAGTTTTCTAAATATTCTGGCCAGCGAGTTTCGGAGTATTTCAATGTAAATGTTAAAATTTTCATAATTATATATTTTAAAAATTAATTGTATTATTATTTGCTACAAATTTATTAAAAAGCTTTATATTTTAGAACTTTTATATTAAAATAATTTTCATTTCACATTCGGCAGCTATTTCTTCATTATAAAAGACCTTTGCACTAACTATCGAAAAATCATTGTATTCATAATCGGATTTTAGCTCGGTATAAATTGTTTGATTTACTTTGGGTAATATATTTATTTTAAGATTTTTAATTGCTCCTATAAAACCAGTTCGTACTTTTTTGTTATTTTGCTTTGCAAAATGACCTGCTCTTACTGCGGCTGTTTGTGCCATGTTTTCAATTAAACCAGGTTCTCTAAAAACCCCGTCTTTACAAAATATATTCTCGCTAGAAATCAAAAGCGATGTTTTAGTTAATTTCTCGCTATTTTCTAATAACGAATTAACCATAACCATTGGCTCTCGTTGTGGAATATATTCTAATATTTCGTTTTTATCTATTTGCATTTAAACAGCTGTTAATAAAATGTATGTATATGAAAATCTTGCACTTTCGGGAACCATTACTAGAATTTTTTCTCCTTTTTTAATTTTCCCTGTATTATAAAGCTCTTCTAACATTAAATATGCCGATGCCGAACCTACATTTCCTACATTTGGCAAGTTAATAAACCATTTTTCTCTCGGAATATCAAATTTCATTCTTTCAAAACCTTCTATAATTTCTTTTTCAAAATACATTGATGATAAATGCGGTAAAAACCAACTTATTGTTGAACAGTCAAAATCTCGTTTTAAAATTATTTCGCCTAAAAAGCCTAAACCTAGTTTTATAACATTATCACCCAACACACGGGTATTCTGACTTAATGCCAATATTGATTTTTCTGCTAATTCCTTTTCAGAAAAATCACGCCAGGGTTTTATTTTATTATCGTCGTTAATTTCAATTCCTGCATACATGCAAGTTTCATTTTTGCCTGCGTAGGAAGTAATTTCAATCCAATTAATTTCTAACGAAAGTCTATTTTTATTAGGCTTATTTTGAAGAAGAATTGCTCCTGAACCATCGGAAAGCATCCATCGTAAGAATTCTTTTTGAAAAGCCAAAATTGGTTTATCTTCTAATTTCTTTAGTAAATCGGCTTCTTCCTTATAATTTTTGGCGTGTAACCATGTCGAAACTTTCTCGCTTCCGGTAGCAATTGCATTTTCGGTATTGCCCGCTAGCACCGACAAATATGCATGTTTTAATGCTAACATTCCAGAATTACAAGAACCTGTTGTTGACGAATATTCAATATTATGTAACCCTAACTCCCCATGAACCATTGATGCGTGTGATGGCAACAGTTGGTCGGGCGATGATGTTCCGCAAGACAAAAGTTCTAATTCTGATAATTTAAAGCTATCTGTTTCGATTTTTTTTATTGAATTTGCAGTTAATTCAGTATTCGTATGAGTAGATATACCGCTTTTTGTGATTGCATAATATCTGTTTTCAATTTTATTATTACGAAGTATTATTGATTTAACTCGTGATTTTTCCTCATTAATATAGCCCAAATATTCTTCCATTTCATCATTCTTTACTCCTTTATTAGGTAGAAATTTTTGAATATTTGTAATGTAAACTTTGTTCATAATGTTTTGTTAGTTCCTTATAGCATTTTATTTTTTCAATAAAAAT
>JAOZLS010000370.1 GCA_029934705.1 Bacteroidales bacterium
TGGGATAACTTGCATGAAGTACATCAGCAATGTCGAGCTTTTGTTAAAAGCAGACCCGATACTATTTGTTTAACACACGCTTCGCACTTTTATGCTCAAGGAACAAATTTATATTTCATTTTTATTATTAAAGAAAATGATATTAAAGCATATACCGATTTTCAAGAAGGTTTGTTAGATAAAATTCAAAAGAGCGGAGGTTCTCTTTCGCACCATCATGGAGTAGGGCGAATGATTTCAAAATGGATGCCTGAGCATTTAGGCGAAAATCAAATGAATGTTTTACGCTCATTAAAAAAACATTTCGACCCAAATAATATTATGAACCCTGGAAAACAATTATTAGGTGAATAATTTATAAGTAATTGAAAATGTTTTTGTATTATAGTGAAAAATAAATTAAAAATATGATTCTTTCAATTGATTGTGGAACACAAAGTCTTAGAGCAATTTTATTTTCTTTAAAAGGAGAAGTAATTGATAGCGAACAGATTTTTTACGATGCTTATAATAGTCCAAAACCTAGTTGGGCTGAGCAAGACCCGAATATTTACTGGAATAGTTTGTGTAAAGCATCAAATATATTACAAAAGCGTAGTCCCGAAAATTTCAAAAAAATAAAGGGCGTCGGAGTAACTACTTTAAGAAGTACGATGGTTAGTCTTGATAAAGATGGAAATGTACTTCGCCCATCAATACATTGGTTAGACCAAAGAATTGCGGAAAATGTTTATAAGCCAAAAGCTGCTTTAAAATTTGTTTTTAAAGTTTTAAACCTTGAATCTACTTTAATAAAGATGGAAAAAAAAGGTCCGAGTAATTGGATTAGGCAAAATCAACCAGAGTTATGGGCAAAAACGCATAAATATATTCAAATTTCAGCATTTTTTCATTATAAACTTAGTGGCGAATTTAAGGATTCCATAGCATCGCAAGTAGGTTATATTCCTTTTAATTACAAGAAACAAAGGTGGTCAACTTCTAAAGATAGTCTTGATTTAAGCTATAAATTATATCCTATAAATACCGAGAAATTATCGGAATTGGTTAAACCAGGCGAAAAAGTAGGACTTGTAAATGAAGGAGCTTTTAAATTAACAGGAATACCAGTAGGAACACCTATTGTAGCTTGTGGATCCGATAAAAGTTGTGAAATATTAGGCATGGGTGTTATCAATACAAAAATGGCAAGTTTGAGCTTTGGTTCTATGGCAACAGTGCAAACAACCAGTAAAAAATATTTTGAACCAGTTAAATATTTTCCTGCATTTACAGCAGCAATGCCCGACCATTGGAATCCGGAAATTGCCGTATATCGTGGTTTTTGGATGATTAAATGGTTTAAAAATGAATTTGCATTGAAAGAGGTACTAGAAGCAGCAGAAAAGAATGTTCCTGTTGAAGAAATCTTAAATAGTTTGCTTCATAAATCGCCACCAGGAGCTATGGGCTTAGTAGTTCAGCCTTATTGGTCGCCAGGTTTAGGAAAAAGAGATGCCAGAGGAGCAATGATTGGTTTTGGAGAAGTACATAAAAAAGAGCATATATATAGAGCTGTAATAGAAGGACTTGCGTATAGTTTGTTAGATGGAATGCACCAATTGGAAAAAAGAGATAATCTAAAATTTGAAAAAGTAGCACTCTCTGGAGGAGCATCTCAAAGTGATGAAATTTGTCAAATAACAGCCGATGTTTTTAACCGACCTTTAGTTAGAGGTAGAACGCATGAAACCTCGGCATTAGGAGCAGCAATTCTTACAGCCTATGGAATAGGAGAGTATTCTTCTATTGATGAGGCTGTGAAAAAAATGGTTGTTTATGCTAAAGTTTTCGAACCAAATTCTGAAAACACAAAAATATACGATGCTTTATACAATGATATTTATTTGAAAATGTATGATAAATTAAAACCTTTTTATAAAAAAATGAGGGAAATTACAAAATATCCTGAATAATATTAATTTTACATTCCGTGCCACGCTGTGCGTGGAACGGTTAAAAATAACTGAAGAATAAATGATTTATCGGGAGCCTCAGTATTAGTTGAGCCTTTTTGTTAAAGTAAATTTGAATTTGCTGCCTTTTCCAAGTTCGCTTTCTACCCAAATTTCGCCATCGTGTTTTTCTACAAATTCTTTACATAATATTAATCCTAAACCAGTTCCTCCCTCATTTTCTGTTCCTTCGGTTGAAGTGTTTTCTGTTATTTTAAATAAGCCTGTTTTTATTTTAGGGCGAATTCCTACTCCATTGTCAGATACACTCACTTCCACAAGTTTTTTATTGTTTTCTCCTTCAATCATTTTTGCACTTATATTTACTTTGCCTCCGGTATTTGTAAATTTTATTGAGTTATGAACTAGGTTTCGTAAAATGGTTTGTAGCATATTTGTATCAGCTTCAACATAAATGCTTTCAGGTATTTTATTTGTTAATGTAATAGACTTTTTTAATGCTGATTGCTCTAGCAGTTTACATGTTTTTAAAGTCAACAAATATAAGTTCTCGTTTTCGGGTCTATATTCAATATTTCCTCTTTGAGAGCTAGACCAAAGTAGCAAATTCTCCAATAATTCGTAAGTGTTTTGTGTAGAAATATGTATTCGTTTAAGGAATTCCTGTTGTTGTTGCTTGTCATAAGAATTTTCTAATAATAACTCGGTAAAACCTAATATAGAGTTGAAAGGGCTTTTAAGGTCATGTGCTATAATCGAAAAAAACTTGTCTTTAGTTTTATTGCTTTCTATAAGTTTCTCTTCTTTTTCTTTTAAAATCCTATCAGATTTCTTACGTCCGGTAATATCTGTTATAAAAGCAAACGCTTTTTGTATTTCGTTTTTATTATTTTTTATTGATGTTGCATTAAAAATAACAGGTATATTTTTTCCTGATTTCGATCTTAAATATATCTCAAATGTTATATGATCTTCTTTAAAAGCTTTGTTCATATAGAATTTAAGAAAATCATCGTTTTTAGATTCAATAAAATCAATTGGCGATTTACCAATCATTTCCTCACGTGAGTATCCTAGCATTGTACATAACGAATTATTTACATCAATAGTTATTTCATTTGAATTAATAACCCAGCAACCCTCCGATGTTGATTCTATAATGCTTCTATACTGACTTTCACTTTCGCTTAATTCTATATTTTGTTTTTCTATAACTGCTGTTTCTTCCTTAATTTTTGTAATTGTTAACTCGGTAAATTTCTTTGTAAAATATATTATTGTTGTAATAATAAGTAATGTAACGCTATGGTAAATATAGCCCGAAGTAAAATACTCTGAGTTTAGAGGAGCTTCGGATGTTGAAAATATAAATATATTAGTAGTGCTTGCAAAAATTAAAACAGCAAAAATTAATATAACAGGTCTGCTTGCAAATAAAACACCACTAACAAAAAAAGCTAAAATAGTATAAAATCCATGCGTGTATTTGAATATCGGCGATATATCGGCAATTAATATATTCATCGTGAATAAAATAATGCTTAGAGTTACTATATATGTAATATTACCAGCTAGTTTTATACCTTTCTTTTTAAGTATAAATAGTGAAAAAATAAAAAATGCAGCTAAAGCTAATTCCGAATGATATGAAACTTTAAAGTTTTCATTTTCAGATGTTATATTATGAAAGAACAAAATAAGAAGAACTGCAATTGCACCAAAAGCCTGAATAATAAAAAACTTTATTATAAGTTTCTCAAAATAGCTAACTTCTTGTTTTGGTTTAAAATATGGTATAGTAATTTGGAATGAAATACACTTTAATTAAAGAACAAAATACAACAATAAATTGAAATAAAGCAAAACAATTGTAAATCTTTCGGGTTAATCTTATAATAATTACCTTATTTTGAAAGTGTAATATTTTTTCTTACGGCTTATATTTTATATTTTGCAATAAAATTAAAGTAACAAAATTATGGATGAAAAAACAAGAGCTTTAACAAGTAAGCTTTGGGCTTTATTAATAGAAACTGCAAATAATAATGATTCTATTACAATTGATGAAGTCGCAAAAAATATGAATATTACAGTTGATGAAGCAGAGAAAATAAGAATTGTAATTCGTGATTATTGTAATAATAATCAGTTACCACTTATTACTTTATTAATAACAGACCCTAGTGAAAAAATAAATAGCGAGTTTCTCAAAGCAAACAGAAATCGCATAGGACAGGAATTTTTTGCACTTAACGATTTTGTTTGGAGTGAGGTTGAAAACCCGTTTGAGTGAAA
>JAOZLS010000371.1 GCA_029934705.1 Bacteroidales bacterium
TTCTTTAAAATGGCATCTATCACCGCCATTTTATGACTCAATCCATTTGGGTCTGGATTTCCTTTGATACTAAAATAGTCGATATGAAAACGCAATACATTCTTATCTTCTATGGCATTGGTAATAGTATAGGCGTGTAATTCTTTTTGAAAAACATCTTTTGTTGTTTTGTAAGATGCTTGTTTGCCTTCAATGGTTTTATAAGTGGCATTTTCTTCAAAAATAGGTGTTCCTGTAAAGCCAAATAATTGTGCTTTTGGAAAAAACTCTACAATTGCTTTATGGTTTTCACCAAACTGAGAGCGGTGACATTCATCAAAAATAAATACTACTCGTTTGTCTTTTAAAGGCTCTAAATCTTCTATATAATTTTTATCATTTTTAGTATCTAAGGCTAATCCTAATTTTTGAATAGTGGTTACAATTACCTTGTCGGCATAATCGGTAGATAGCATTCTTTTTACCAATGTTCTAGTATTGGTATTTTCTTCTACACTACCTTCTTGAAATTTATTAAACTCTTCCCTTGTTTGTCTATCTAAGTCTTTTCTATCAACCACAAATAAACATTTTTCAATATCATCATTGTCTTTTAAAAGTGTAGAAGCCTTAAAAGAGGTTAGTGTTTTCCCGCTTCCTGTTGTATGCCAGATGTATCCGTTTCCTCTATCTTGTTCTATACAATCTACAATAGCCTTTACTGCATATATTTGATAGGGTCGCATTACCAATATTTTTTGCTCGGTTTCTACCAACACCATATAGCGACTAATCATTTCGCCTAGGGTGCATTTGGCTAAAAACTTATCGGTAAAATCGTATAAATTGTTAATTTTAGAATTGTCTTCTTTGGCTAAGGTATATACAGGCAGAAATTGCTCGTCGGCATTAAAAGCAAAATGCTTGTTGTTATTATTAGAGAAGTAAAAGGTTCTGGATTGATTGCTCACTATAAATAACTGCATAAAGCACATTAAGGAATTGGTATATCCGTTTCCTGCATCGTTTTTATAGTCAACTATTTGTTGCATTGCACGGTTAGGACTAATCTCTAAAGTTTTTAGTTCTATTTGTACAACTGGCACTCCGTTAATTAATAAAATAACATCGTATCTATGATTGCTATTTTGAGTATTCATACGAAGCTGATTGATTACCTCAAACTCATTTTTACACCAGTTTTTTATATTTACTAATGTGTAGTGTAGCGGCGTATCATCTTCCCTTATAAATGTATTTCTTTTTCTTAATAAATTAGAAGCTTTAAATACATCTGGGTTTATAATTTCTGTTAATAGTTTCTCAAATTCAGCATCGCTTAGTTTAACTCTATTGAGAGCTTCAAACTTTTGTCTGAAATTTAATTCTAAATCATTTCTATCTCTTATGTCTTTACGATAGGTGTATTTTAAATCTTGCAATTTTCCTACAAATCCAAATTCTATGTCTGCTTCTTTTACAATGTCCATTTGTTGCTCTTTGGTCTTTGGTTTTCTTTAATCAATGATTTAACTTCTACATTTAAGATTTTTGTATTCTCAAATAAGGTTTCCAAATTTGGTTATCTTCTATTTTGAGCATTAGGATTTACCTTATTGTAACTCTTATCCAATTCTTCAGCTAGCCAATTTTGTTTGTTCCTTTCTGTTTTAAAATCTCTTTTAAACGTTTTATTTTTGAATTATTAAATTCAGTTCGCAATATAAGATTTTTTTTAAAAGTATATTCACTAAATGAGTATTAAAATAATCATTATGCAAGAGTTGTAGAGTGAAAGGTAAACTTTTTTTTTAGCTCTACTCTACCCTTTTTGTGGTTAAACTAGTTTGTGTACTAAAATGCTCCAATAATTATGAATATAAAGTGTTTATTTTCGCCCTAATTATTGCTGCAAAATCCTTCCGTAGCTACGGCTATGCAATAATTTTGCAACAAAAATTAGAACAAAAATATTCCATTTTCTAAATCAAAATTGAGTCCACTCCGAAAAGTCATTATACCCCTGCCAAACCTATCGGTTTGCATCCTAAAGGGGACTTTGATAACTATCTGGTTTTTAAAGCTTTCTCTTTATGGATTAAGGGTAAAAAAGTTTAAAAAATCAGATAGTTTGACTTTTCGGAGTAGTCTCAAAATTATTAAAGCAATTCCGTATAACTTTTTATTAGACAATAAAATTAACTTTATGAATCAAAAGATTTTTTAAAAGCTACCTTATTCTTATTTCCTAATATTAACAGTATTGCCATTATAAGAGTTGCAATTTCTGATATAATTAGTGCTGTAATAATACCGTTTCCTCCAACAAGACTTGTAATTATAGGAATAAAAAGAATTGGAAGTATTAGTGTTCTCGATAATGATATTATTAATGAAGGCTTTGGTTTATGAATAGCTGTAAAATAAGCCGACAATATTATATTTACCCCCAGAATTAATAGTACTGGTGAAATTGATAATATAAAATTATTTGCCAAAGAACTAACTGTAGTGTCTGCATTATCTTTAAGAAACAGTTGTACAAATGCGGTAGAATTTATCTGTGTCAGAATTACTAATACAAATCCAAAAGATACAACTGTAATTATTGCTATACGTAAAAATTCTGCTATGCGTTTACGCTGTTTTGCTCCAAAATTGATACTTACGATTGACTTTAACGAATCAGAAATTCCATAACAAGCCATTGATGTAAAGTACAACAGATAGCCAACTACTGCATAGGCTGCAACACCCTGTATGCCATAGTATTTCATCATTGTAATATTTATAACAAATAACAAAATACCTCCTGATATTTCACTAAGAAATTCCGATAAACCATTAAAGGCTATTTCTCCAAGTATTTTGAATGATTTTGTAGGTTTAACAAATTTCAAGTTTCCTTGTTTTAATAAAAAATGAGGTAATAATAGAATTGGTATAGCTATGTACGATAAAACAGTTCCCCAAGCTGCTCCTTTAATTCCCCAATTCAAATATACTATAAAAATATAGTCTAATATTACATTAAGTACAGCTGTTATTATTAGTGCTGTGGCACTAAGGTTAGGTTTTCCGTCAACTCGAACAAAATAGGATAGAGAAAAGGTGGTAATAAGTGGAGCACTAATAATAATAATTCGTAAATAATCAGATGTCATTTGGTGTACTTCTTTACTCGCTCCAAGCAAGTTTACTATTGAATCGACAAAAACTAAGCCTATAATTAAAATTAAGATACTGATAACAAAAATAATAATTGTTACCTTAGTAAATACTTCTGATGCTCTTTTGTTATCGCCTTCTCCTATAAATTTCCCACAAAACACTTCTCCTCCTGTAGAAAACAATATAGCAATTCCAATTAAAAAAGGAAATATAGGAACACATAGAGTTACTGCTGCAAGACCTGTTTCACCTATATAATTTCCAATAAACATTCCATCAATAATACCTGCCGAAGAGGATGCTACTAATCCAAGTACTACAGGGATTGCAAACGAGAAAAACACTGAATTTACCTTTCCTGTTAAAATTCTATTATCATTCATATAAGTTCTTTCCTTTTATTACTTTTCTAACAACCTTGTCGTACTTTGAAATAAAGATTAACTAATTTTACTTTACCAACTTAGAATAAGCTTATTATTAGATAATTATAATGTATTAATAGACAAAAACAAGTAGTAATTCTCAACTTGATTGAGAATTTGAACCGAATCAATAGTAGTATAAAAACATCATAACTATCTAATAATAAAAGAAATTAAACTTAGTAAAGTAGAACTAAGAACTTCGCTTTAATAAAAAACATAAATTTCAGATTATCCATATTGAGCTTTCAATCTGCTTTTTAGTACAAATACAATTAATACTTAATATGTAAAATCTATACCTCATTATTTATGAAACGTAACAATTTGCTAAAATTTAAAATAAATTTTAAAAACGAACTTTTTCTTTTACAAAAACAGTGAAATTTACAATTTTAGGGAGCTTGTTGCTTGCAAACACTTTACATACAAAAAGTAACCCTTTTAGAGTTCAAATCTTGTTACCATTTGTTTTTATTCTTTGAGAGTATTGATTTCTTTTTCTGTTAATCCTGTCATTTCACTGATTAACAAAATATCCATTCCTTTTTTAATCATTTTTTTGGCTACTTTAATTGCTTTTTTCTTTTCACCTTTTTCAATTCCTTTTTCAATTCCTTTTTCAAGATAAGTATTTTTAATATTAAATATATCTCGATAAGCATTTACACT
>JAOZLS010000372.1 GCA_029934705.1 Bacteroidales bacterium
TACTCAACACCAACTTTTACTTTTAAAATAAACGACTCGCCTTTTGTTGCACTATCACTAGCATGAACAAATGCTGAGTGTCTATCTATATAATCTTTTTTTGCTTCTCTGTCTATCTGACTAATGTCTTGATATTTATTTATTTTTGGCATAATGTTATATTTTAAATTAAGAGTTAAAGATATTTATTTACTTTAAACTCTAATGCAAATTTATAAAATTATTCTTTTAAAAAAAAGTTTATTTAGAATTAATTTAGTTTAAAATTTATATATATCGTTTTCAGAATAAAAGAGTTTAAATAGTTTAAGATATTTACCGTAGCTATAAAGGGAATAACAATAATAATTTACTCTTTAAAAGTATATTATAATATGTTGATTTTATGAGATGTGCAGAAATTATATGTTGAAAATCTAAAATATTTATTGCTCTTTAACAACCTGTATATCTTTTATTTTTCTTAGTCTTTCAATCAGTTCTGTTATTTGTTTTCGGTTTTTTATATAAACAACAATTGCTCCATCAAACATTTCATTTTTACGCTCATTTATTGTAATTGCTTTTAATTTTATTTTAAAATCAAGAGTTATTATGTTTGTTATAGCTGCTGTAATTCCTAATTTATCTTTTCCTGCAATGTAAATATTTGAAATAAAATTAGTATCAATATTTTTAACATTCCATTTTGCTTTTACAATTCTGTAAGGGTATCTGTGTTTTAAATCTTTTGCATTTGGGCAAGATTCTTTATGTATTCTTGTACCTTTTGCAACAGTTATAAAACCAAAAATTTTATCGCCAAGTATTGGGTTACAACATTTTGAAAGACTGTAGTCTAAGGTAGATAAATTTTCATCTATTAGTAGATAATCATTAAATTTATTGGCTTTTGTTATATTTTCTTCAAAAATACTATTTTTTATTTCTTTTAAATCTGCTTTTTTTTCTGCTTTTTCGTTTATGCTTTCAAAAGCTTTTTTTATTTTATGCGAGTCAATTTTATTTTCGCCTATTTGCTGATATAATATAATTGGACTTTCGCAATTAAAATATTCACATAATTTTACAGTATTTGCTTCTGTAAACTCAACTTTTAGTTGGGCTAGTTTTTGTTTTAATGTTTCTTTTCCTTGTTCAGAACTTTTATTGTCTTTGAGTTTTAAAAGTTGCTTAATTTTATTTTTTACACGCGTGCTTTTTGCAATATTTAGCCAATCGGCATTTGGTCTTTTATTTTTTGAAGTGAGAATTTTAACCGTATCGCCATTATTAATTTCGTAGTTTAAGGTTTTTATTTTATCGTTAACAATTGCACCAGTGCATGTTTCACCAATTTTTGTATGTATCGAAAAAGCAAAATCTAATACGGTATATCCTTTTTTTACGCTTCTTAAATCTCCCTCGGGTGTAAAAACAAATATTTCGTTTGAATATAAAGCAGCTTTTGCCTTATTATTTGTATCGTCGTCTTGTAGTGGATTTTCAATTGCATCACGCATATTTGTTAACCAATCCGACGAAGCACTACTTCCAGAATCCTTATATTTCCAATGTGCAGCAGGACCATTCTCGGCTATTTCGTCCATTCTTTCGGTTCTTATTTGTATCTCTAGCCATTTATTTTCGCTGCCTAAAACTGTTGTGTGCAACGATTCGTATCCGGCAGCTTTAGGAGCCGAAATCCAGTCTCTTAGTCTTTTAGGGTTTGGTTTGTAAGTGTCGGTTATTATAGAATATACTTTCCAGCAATTATCTTTTTCTTGCTCAAGTGGCGAGTCCAAAATAATTCGGATTGCAAACAAATCGTAAACTTCTTCAAAAGGAACAGCTTGTTTTTTCATTTTATTCCAGATAGAAAAAATTGATTTTGGTCTGCCTTTAATTGTAAATTTAAAACCAGCTTGTATTAAACTTTTTTCAACAGGCTCAATAAAGTTTTTGATATATAAGTCTCTAACTCTTTTTGTTTCGCTAAGTTTTTTTGCAATAAATTTATACATTTCATTTTCTGTATATTTCATGGCGGTTTCTTCAAGCTCAGTTTTTATTTTATATAAACCAAGCCTGTGTGCTAGTGGAGCAAAAAGACTCGCAGTTTGTTGGGCAGCAATTATTTGTTCTTCATTATTAAAACTTTCAAAATAACGCATTGTGTATATTTGCTGAATAAGCCTAATTAAGACAGCTCTAACATCACCAGTTACAGTTAAAAGAAGTTTAATGAAATTTTCTATATTTTTAGCATATTTTTCTTTTTTAAGAATAGGTATTTTTAGTAATCCCGAAATTATTTCGCCAATAATTGGGCAAATTTCTTCAGAAATAATATTTGTGTCTATTGTATTTTTTTCTTGAATACTGTATATGAGTGTAGCACAAAGAGTTTTGTTGCCAGCCCCAGTTTCATTTAGTAATATTTCGGCATGTATTTTACATTTTTCAAATTGAAGGTTTATACCTTGTTCCTGCAATTTTTCAAAATATAAAAAAGTGTTATCAAAAACTTCTTTTTGTTTTTCATCTAATTTATAATTAATAAGTTTTGTAACTTCTTGCTTTAATTCTCGTATATTAATAATTGAAGATACCATATTCATTGCTTTTTTAATTTATTCTTGTTTTAATCTAGGCTGTTTTTTTTAATCGATTTACAAAAGTATTATATTTATGCTTATTTATAATTAAAAAACTATGTTTTTGGTTAAATATTTGTATTATTGCATAGTATATAACTAAATTTTAGGAATGAAACTATTATTTTTATCTGTAATTTTAGCATTAAATTTCAATATTAATTCTTTTGACAATACTAAAGACTCGCTAAAAGTAAAAATATTAAATATTGAATATTTTTCAAAAAGTGAATGTAGCGATAAAGCACCATTGCTTGTGAGAGTTACTTATGGAGTAGATAAGTCAGAAGAATTAATTTTAAAAATGCGACATATATATAAAGATGGAATTACAATAAGTTCATCGGCAAATATTGTTGATAAAAAAGGAAATTACGTATATGAATTTTGCTCACAAGAGGGAAAAGAAATTGAGTTTAAAACCGTTTTCGTTACAAATAATGGTGTTGAGAGTAATGCTGTTACTGTATTTGTAAACCCAGAAAAATCTAAAATTATTGCTGGTACTGCACCAAAAACATTAAAAATAAATTAGCTATGGTTAAAATTTTTGATAATAATTTTGCATATTCTACTTATGATAAGGATTATAAACTTCTTACTATAACTTGGAAAGATAAATCATTTACTTATGATCAGTACAAAGCTGTATTTATAGAAGCACTTGACTATCATTTAAAAACAGGGGTTGATATAGATAATTTTTTGTCAGATATAAGAAATCAAAAGGTTGTACCGCCTCATTTTAGAAAATGGTTTCAGGAAGTGGCAATAAAAAGAGCTATATCTCAAGGTTTAAAGCATGCCGGAGTAGTTATGTCTGGTAATGTTTTTAAGAAATATTATATCAACCACATCTTTAATACAACTAAAACGTTTGGGCTTCCTTTAAAAGCTTTTTCTTCTGTTGATAAAGCTAAGGAATGGTTTATGGGTTTTGAAAAATAGATGTTTCGACTTTATTAAAATCAATTTTAAAAAATGAATTTAGAAAATAATTTAATAGATGGTAAATATAGATTTTCTGATATAGTTGATATTGGTAAATTGACAAAAATATTTACAAAATTTTCTAATATTACAGGATTTACTATTGGACTTGTCGATAATATTACGCTAGAAGTTCTTATAAGTGCTGGTTGGCTAGATATATGCAAAAATTTTCATAGAGCAGATGAACAGGCATGCAAAGTTTGTATAAAAAGTAATAAAATGCTTTTTGCAGGCTTAGATAAAAATAAAACTATTGATATTATAGAATGCGATCATGGCTTATATGATTGTGCTACCCCAATAATAATTGAAAATGTGCATGTTGCAAATCTTATAACAGGGCAACTTTTGTTAAAAGAACCAAATAAAAAAAGGTTTGAACAGCAAGCAGAATTGTATGGCTTTGATAAAATAAAATATATTCAAGCTTTAGGAAAAGTACCTATTGTTGACGAAAAAAAGGTTGCTGAGGTGATTGATTACTTAACCAGCGTTGCTGAAAATGTTGCTGAAATAGGCTTAAGTAAACTTCGCAATGAAAGATTAAATAAAACATTACTTAAAACCAAAGAAATAGCTAAAGAAAGTGAAAAACATTTCCAGAAAATAGCATCAAG